>JBFGZH010000013.1:0-19465 GCA_041586895.1 Psychromonas sp.
GTGCTTCGCTCTGCCGCAACTTCAACAACAACATTGAAATACCAGCGTCCCCTGGCATCCTCATTGAACGAGCCCGATTTGAATGTATATTGAGATAACCCGTAACTATCCCAAACACCAAAGTAATACCGGTTATGATAAACCTGCCCATTCTTGAAACTAATACAGTCTTTACGAACCGGTATCCAACCAAGTGATCGCCTGACACCACCAGATTTGCGCCAATTCAGCTTGTACTTCTTGAATTGCTTGCGTCTCAGTGCGTACTCATGCCCCACCATTTGCACAGTAGCGGAATTAAGCCCGAAGGTTTTATTCATCCCCTTGGTGTGCTTTTGGAGATCATAGCCTGATAGAAAAGTAGGGCGAACCGGCCCAAACTGACTCACATTACTCATTGATTTTATTGAAGTTTCATTGCAGAAATTCCACACTTGATTCACACCGTAAGCCCATTTATTTAGGGTGCTTACATGCTTATCACGGATTCTCACTTTTAGTGTTTTAGTGTGGATTTTAGTTTTCATAATTATTAATAGTAGACCAGATTTCACTGGATGTAAAAACAGGTTAAACATTATGGTATAACCAAAAGCAAGATAGACCAACCTAGTGGTTGGTTTGCTATTCATCTCCACCCAAACAAGTTATGGATGGAAAATTCCGCAAGATTCATTAAATTGTCGAAAAAAAAAGGCCTTACCTAAGTAAGACCTTATTATCAATAGATTATTTCTGAAGAATTAGTTTTTCGCCGGACGTGCGGCACGCTTACGCTCATTTTCAGTCAGCAGCTTCTTACGAATACGGATACTTTGCGGTGTCACTTCCACTAATTCATCCACGTCGATAAACTCCAGCGCCTGCTCAAGCGTGTAGACAATAGGTGGCGTCAGTACTTGTGCTTCATCGGTACCGGATGCACGCACGTTAGTAAGCTGTTTACCTTTTAAACAGTTAACCGTTAAATCATTATCGCGGTTATGAATGCCGATAATCATACCTTCATACACGTCAACCGCATGTCCGATAAATAAACGGCCGCGCTCCTGTAAACCAAACAGTGAGTAAGTTAATGCTTTACCTGTGCCGTTAGAGATAAGCACACCGTTTTGACGCTGACCGATAGTGCCGCCTTTATGCGGACCGTAATGATCAAAAGTATGGTAGAGCAGACCCGAACCTGAGGTTAAGGTCATAAATTCGGTCTGGAAACCAATTAAACCACGGCTTGGAATCATAAAGTCTAAACGGACACGGCCTTTACCATCCGGGGACATATTGGTTAATTCTGCTTTACGCAGACCAAGCTGCTCCATTATCGAACCCTGGTGCTGCTCTTCAACATCTACCGTCAATGTTTCCATCGGCTCTTGTCGTTGACCATCAACAATACGTTCAATAACCTCTGGACGAGATACCGCCAGCTCGTAACCTTCACGACGCATATTCTCGATAAGAATACCTAAATGCAGCTCACCACGACCTGATACTTTAAATTTATCCGGATCGTCCGTCTCTTCAACACGTAACGCCACGTTATGTACCAGCTCTTTCTGTAAACGCTCAAGAATATTACGTGAAGTAACGAATTTACCCTCTTTGCCACAGAATGGAGAGGTATTTACCTGGAAGGTCATGGTCACCGTAGGTTCATCAACGCTTAATGGCGGCAGTGCTTCAACATTATTCTGTGCACAGATAGTATCTGAGATTTTCAGCTCACCTAAACCGCTGATAGCAATAATGTCACCCGCCTGCGCCAGTTCAACATCATGACGCTCAAGACCTAAGTAACCTAATACCTGACCGACTTTACCGTTACGGGTTTTGCCGTCCGCGCCAATCACAGTAACCTGCTGGTTAACTTTAACGCTACCGCGCGTCACACGACCGACACCGATAACACCGACATAAGAGTTATAATCAAGTTGCGAGATCTGCATCTGCAGATCACCATCACGATCGGCATCCGGTGCAGAAACACCGTCAACAATCGCCTGGAACAGCGGTTCCATATTTTCAGTCGGCTCTTCAGACTCGGTACTTGCCCAACCGTTTAATGCCGATGCATAAACAACCTGGAAGTCTAACTGCTCATCGGTTGCACCTAGGTTATCAAAGAGATCAAAAATTTGATCCATTACCCATTCCGGACGTGCACCGGGCTTATCGATTTTATTGATAACCACGATCGGCTTCAGACCATGAGCAAAGGCTTTTTGCGTCACAAAGCGAGTTTGCGGCATCGGGCCGTCAACCGCATCCACGATCAGACAAACACTGTCGACCATTGACATAATACGCTCTACCTCGCCACCGAAGTCGGCGTGCCCCGGAGTGTCGACAATATTGATATGGTAGCCATTCCATTCAATGGCCGTATTTTTAGCAAGGATAGTAATACCGCGCTCTTTCTCTAAATCGTTAGAGTCCATAACACGCTCTTCTGTACCACCACGAGAGTTTAATGTTCCTGACTGCTCTAACAGTTTATCAACCAGTGTAGTTTTACCGTGGTCTACGTGAGCAATAATGGCAATATTTCTTAGTTTTTCTAACGACATGATGCGCCTCAAAAGTTTCAATTGATGAAAAAATACCAATTAGATGAATTTAGCGATGCGGATATTCCTCATACTGAACTCAGCTAATTGGTATAACGGGCACATTGTAACCATTATTAGAAAAATAGGAAGTTTTAACTCGGTCACATTTAAGATAACAATAACTTTTAATAAAAACTTTAACCTGATGCTATTGTTGTTATTCACTTCACCCGCCGCGACGCACCAACAAGGTGCAAAAGCGCACCAAAACAGAGCACGCAAGATGATTTGCAAAGCAACGCACATAACCAGCACTTCCTCTTCCTGCTATATTTTAACTTGCTTGAGTTATTAGATATTTTTGCTATGGTTAGCTTTCATTTCAATATCAATTGAGGTTCTGAAACATGTCTTTACAAACTGCACAAGACGTTCTTGATCTGATTAAAGAACAAGACGTAAAATTCGTTGATTTACGCTTTACTGATACCCGCGGCAAAGAGCAACATGTCTCTATTCCATTTCATCAAGTGAATGAAGATTTCTTCGAAGAAGGTAAGATGTTCGATGGCTCTTCAATCGCCGGCTGGAAAGGCATCCAAGACTCGGACATGGTATTAATGCCGGATCCGACAACCGCTGTTATCGACCCCTTTACCGATGACATGACGCTTAATCTGCGCTGTGACATTCTAGAGCCGAAAACCATGCAGGGCTACGACCGTGACCCGCGCTCAGTTGCTAAGCGTGCCGAAGCTTATATGCGTTCAACAGGCATCGCCGACACTGTTTTATTTGGTCCTGAGCCGGAATTTTTCCTGTTTGATGATGTGCGATACGGCAACGGTATTGCAGGCTCTTTCTACTCAATTGATGCTAAAGAAGCGGCGTGGAACTCGGCGACAGAATATGAAGAGGGCAATATCGGTCACCGTCCAAGTATTAAAGGCGGTTACTTCCCGGTCGCACCTGTTGATTCCGCACAAAATATCCGCTCTGCGATGTGTTTAATCATGGAAGAGATGGGGCTGGTTGTTGAAGCACATCACCATGAAGTGGCCACAGCAGGACAAAATGAGATCGCCTGTCGTTTCAACACTATCGTTGCCAAAGCAGATGAAATTCAAATCTACAAATACGTGGTTCACAATGTTGCCCACGCGTTTGGCCAAACAGCCACCTTTATGCCTAAACCGCTAGTGGGTGATAACGGCTCAGGTATGCACTGTCACCAGTCACTAGGTAAAGACGGCGTTAACCTCTTCTCCGGCGATCAGTACGGCGGCCTTTCGGAAATGGCCCTGTACTACATTGGCGGTATTATCAAACATGCTAAAGCGATCAATGCCTTTGCTAATGCCTCGACGAACTCCTACAAGCGTCTGATTCCCGGCTTTGAAGCCCCGGTGATGCTGGCTTACTCTGCAGCCAATCGCTCTGCTTCTATCCGTATTCCAGTGGTGCCTAGCCCTAAAGCAAGCCGTATCGAAGTACGTTTCCCGGATCCGACGGCTAACCCCTACTTAGCCTTCTCGGTGATGTTGATGGCCGGTCTTGACGGTATCAAAAACAAGATCCATCCGGGCGAAGCATTGGATAAAGATCTCTATGATCTTCCTAAAGAGGAAGCCGATTCCATTCCACAGGTTGCTGTTTCTTTTGAAGAGGCACTTGCCGCACTCGATGCCGACCGTGACTTCCTGCTGGAAGGCGGTGTGATGTCCAACGATGCCATTGATGCCTATATTGAACTGAAGAAAGCGGAGTGTGAAGCCGTTTCTCAAGCAACCCATCCTAAAGAGTTTGATCTTTACTACAGCGTATAAGCACACTCTATTTAAGCGTTACTAAATACTGCAAAAAGAATCGCCTGGTGCGATTCTTTTTTATCACCCATTATTCGCGCACCAATTTAGTGCGGAAAAAGGAAGAGAACAGCAGTCAATTTATATAAATGATGCAGATTCACGGCGCTTTTGCCATCTTTCCGAGCATTTTAAAAAAACGGCAGCCAGCCGTGCAAAATGTTTATCAGAAAATAAAAAGCTTAAATTTCAATCAATTATATTATTATTCATATTCAAATTAAGCGTCATAACTAACCCTTGGCAGCAAAACTGTACTTTTCTGCTACAAAAAAGTGCAGACAATAAATATCATCTACAAATTGGCACAATTCCTGCTATATGGATTGTTGTCAGGATTTAACAGTTTAAATTTTTAAATAACGAAGCTGTTTTTAAACAGCCTACATTTTATTAGCAAGGAGCCCCACATGAGTGGAAACCAAACTCGTCTTCAAGCAATTGATAACATCACCAATCGCACACCATTAGCGGTTAACAAAACTGAGCCATTAAGCAAAATTTGGGCAACAGACGTTTTTAATCTTCAAAAAATGGAAGAAGCATTATCAAAAAATGCATTCAAAGCGATTAAAAAGACTGTGCAAACTGGCGAACCTTTAGATGCTGCAACAGCTGATGTTGTCGCTGCAGCAATGAAAGACTGGGCTCTAAGCAAAGGCGTTAAGTTCTTCTCACATGTCTTCTACCCAATGACTAACATCACGGCAGAGAAGCATGACGGCCTTATCGTTACTACTACTGACGGTAGCGCAATTACAGAGTTTACCGGCAGCCTGCTGATTAAAGGTGAACCGGACGGTTCTTCTTTCCCTAACGGTAGCCTGCGTATGACTAACGCGGCACGTGGTTACACAGCCTGGGATCCAACAAGCCCTGTATATGTAATGCATACACCTAATGGTGCGACATTAATGATCCCAAGTGTATTTATGTCTTGGACTGGTGAAGCATTAGATAAAAAAATTCCGCTACTGCGCTCAAATTCAGCCATGAATGAAGCTGCACAAAAAGTACTTAAATTAATGGGCGAAACTGACATTGCGCCACTTAACTCAAGCTGTGGTCCAGAGCAGGAATACTTCTTAATTGATGAAAACTTTGCTAACGCTCGTCCGGATCTATTATTAGCCGGCAGAACATTATTCGGTGCTTCAGCAGCTAAAGGTCAGCAGTTTGATGACCACTACTTCGGCGCAATCCCTGAGCGTGTGCAAGTATTTATGCAGGATTTTGAAGACCAGCTTTACAAGCTTGGTATCCCGGCTAAAACTCACCATAATGAAGTAGCGCCAGGCCAGTTTGAGATTGCCCCTTACTACGGCACAGCAAACGTAGCAGCCGATCACCAGCAACTTATGATGACCATCATGAAGAGCACTGCTAAGAAACATGGCTTCCTATGTACACTGCATGAAAAACCATTTGCCGGTATTAACGGTTCAGGTAAACACGTAAACTGGTCTGTGGGTAACAGCACACAGGGTAACCTGCTAGATCCGGGCAAAACGCCACATGAAAATCTTAACTTCCTACTATTCTGTGGTGCAGTTATTCGTGGTGTTCATAAATTCGGTCCACTACTACGTGCGGTAGCGGGAACAGCTTCTAATGACCATCGTTTAGGTGCTAATGAAGCGCCACCAGCGATTCTTTCGGTATACCTGGGTGACCAGCTAGAAGCTGTATTTAACGATATTAAAGAAGGTAAACTAACAGCTTCTACTGATGGCGGTGTGATGGATCTTGGTTTATCACAAATCCTGAACTTTGAACGTGATCCGGGTGACCGTAACCGTACTTCTCCATTTGCCTTTACTGGTAACCGTTTCGAGTTCCGTGCTGTTGGTTCTTCTCAGTCGGTATCCGGCCCATTAGTGGCAATGAACACTATGCTTGCCGATTCATTAAACTGGATTGCCGAGAAATTAGAAGTTGCTTTAGCTGAATCACAAGATAAAACGGCAGCTGTTATCAGCGTATTAAAAGAGCTGATGGAACTACACAGCAATGCCATCTTTGGTGGTGACGGTTACTCTGAAGAGTGGCACAGAGAAGCTGTTGAAGAGCGTGGCCTGAAAAACCTGTCGACCACTGCTGATGCATTACCAGTTTACCGTGATCCTGAAGTTATTGAACTATTTGCAAGCAATAAAGTATTGTCTCCTGTTGAGCTGGAAAGCCGTTACGAAGTTTATGCAGAGCAATATGTGCTTTCTATTGAAGTGGAAGCTAACTTAGTGGTTGATATGGCTACGACTAAGATCTACCCGGCAGCGGCTAGCTACTTAGCGCAGCTAGGTTCAGTGGCTAATTTAGGACTTGAACTTGATACTTCAGTGACGACTGCAATTTCTACTGAAGCGAATGCTATGATGGCTGCTGTTGCCGATCTGAAAGAAGCACTGGCTAAAGATGACTTTGCCGATACTGAAGCGCATACCCGTTTCTGCGCAGATGTTATGCTGCCATTAATGGCAAAAGCACGCGTACACGCAGATGCACTTGAAGGTCTAGTGGCGGATGAGTTATGGCCATTACCTAAATACCAAGAGATGCTGTTTATTAAATAAACTTTCTCACCGGGCAAACAAAAACCGCTGTTTGCCTGACCTTTATCCTAATTTAAAAGAGCTTCTTAGAAGCTCTTTTTTATTGCCTGACAAATAAACATTTCAAAAATTTCAGACTTTTTTAGAAAGGCTTCAGAATAGAGTGATTAAACCGGCAGCTATGCAGTTTTTTTATTGCCTTAATAAAAGCCATGACTCACAATTGTATGCATACTAATCACTGCTAACTTTCTAACATTTAAGGGATCTATAATGAAACAGTTTGCATTATGCCTGGCAAGTCTCATTTTCTTTTTTTCATCTGCCGCCACTGCAGAGACTAAAATTTATCACTGGGTTGATGAACAAGGAAGAAACTACTTTTCAGACACAGCTGCACCTGGCCGAAATGTTGAGGAGCTTAGCATCAGTAATCAAAATCTGTTATTCAATAATGCAGCCCAGGCACAGGAGGCAAAACAACAAAATAAAGTAGCAGGCGAAACTCAAGAGAAGGCAAAACAGCCGCTAGTCTATCAGGCAAGTATCAGCTTTCCGCAAGATAATTCTGCCATTCGCAGTAATGACGGCAGTTTAGAGATCCATGTAACTACCTTACCGGAGAAGGAAAGCAAGCAGAAACTGCAGCTTTATTTAGATGGCAGAGCCATCGGAGCACCACAAATCTCATCAACAATACGTGCCCTGAATATTGATCGCGGCACACATCAGGCGCAGGTTTATCTGCTTGATGAAAACGGTAAACTGTTAGCCAAAACACAAATAGTCACCCTGCACCTGCAAAGAGCAACGGTCAATCAAGGCAACTAAAGGAAAAAGAGCACAATACTCTACAAAAAACAAAGTTGGCATGTTTCGTGCATTTAATATTAGTAAATAATCCTTAGATAGTGCTGAATAATGCTAACGAATCAAGATAAAGATCTACCACTTGCACTGCTTGAAGAAGCTAATACGGCTGTTATCGTTATTAGCTCTGATTTCAAGCTCATTTATATCAACCCGGCCAGTGAATTACTGTTATCGCAAAGTGCACAACGTCTTTACCAACAGAGCCTGCAACAGCTTGCCGGCTACTATCACTTTAATCCGGCATCCATTGAAAAGTTATTTGTTGAGCGCAACTCCTTTACCGAAAATGAGGTGACCCTGAGAATTGACGGACACTCTGTTTTAATCGCAGTCAGTGCCACCTATTTGAACTTTAAAAACGCAGACTATGCGATCCTGGAAATGCGCTGTATTGAGCAGCAGCGTAAATTCAGCCAGGTTCATTATCAGGAGCATCAGCAAAAGGTCGCCCAGGATCTGGTCCGCGGCCTCGCTCACGAGATAAAGAACCCTTTAGGGGGATTAAGAGGTGCCGCCCAGTTATTGGAAAGTGAACTGCCGGATCCCGAACTCAGAGAGTTTACGCAGATTATTATCGAGCAGGCGGATCGCTTAACCGCTTTAGTCAACCGCTTATTGGGGCCGCAAAAAGTCGGCCTGCGGGCAACCCATAATATTCATTCTGTACTCGAAAAAGTGCGTAAGTTAGTCTGCCTGGATCTACCTGACTTTATTAATATTAAAGTTGATTATGATCCGAGTATTCCGGACTTTGAGATGCAGCCGGATCAACTGCAGCAGGCATTTTTAAACATTACCCAAAATGCCATACAGGCACTCAGTGGACAACCCACTACTGATGGGCAAATCACCTTAAGAACGCGCACAGCCCATCAGGTTACCATTAATGGTTTCCCGCAGCGCCTCGCGGCAGAAATTAAAATTATTGATAATGGCCCGGGGATTCCGGAGGAGTTAAAAGACACGCTGTTTTACCCTATGGTAACAGGTCGAAGTAATGGTACCGGACTGGGGCTGTCCATTGCTCAGGAGCTGATCAAACAGCACAATGGACGAATCGAATGTCAGAGCAGCAAAGGGCATACCGAATTTCTAATCTACTTACCTATGATCGTTTAGAAGGAAAATAACAGATGGCTAAAGCTTGGATTGTCGATGATGACCATGCAATTCGTTGGGTTTTGGAACGGACATTAAAGAGTGAAAATATCGAATATGCCAGTTTCCCCGATGGCGAATCTTTATGGCAGCAACTGCAGGTTGAACAACCTGAAGTCATTATTTCAGATGTGCGTATGCCCGGCATTGACGGCCTGGCTTTAATGGAGCGCATTCATGAGCAGTTTCCACTACTGCCTATTATTATAATGACCGCACACAGTGATTTGGACAGTGCGGTCAATGCTTATCAAAGTGGTGCATTTGAATATCTTCCCAAGCCTTTTGATATTCATGAAGCGACCTCACTGATTCAGCGTGCCATCAACCATAGTTTAGAATTAAAGCAAAAAAGAAAAGCACCTGAAAGCACAGTTTCCATGCCCGAGATTATCGGGGAAGCGCCCGCCATGCAGGAAGTTTTCCGGGTCATTGGCCGGCTGTCGCGCTCCAGCATGAGTGTCTTAATTAACGGCCAATCCGGTACCGGCAAAGAGCTGGTTGCGCAGGCACTGCATAAGCACAGTCCACGCAAAGATAAGACCTTTATTGCCCTGAATATGGCGGCGATTCCTAAGGAACTGATTGAAGCTGAGCTATTTGGTCATGAAAAAGGTGCTTTTACGGGGGCGGCCAGTAACCGTCAGGGGCGTTTTGAACAAGCTGATGGCGGGACACTATTTTTAGATGAGATAGGCGATATGCCCCTTGATGTGCAGACCCGTCTATTGCGTGTTTTAGCCGATGGCCAGTTCTATCGGGTTGGCGGACATCAGGCAATCAAGGTGGATGTGCGGATTATTGCCGCCACCCACCAGGACTTAGAGAAAAAAGTACAAAGCGGTGATTTTCGCGAAGACCTCTTCCATCGCCTTAATGTGATCCGCATCCAGCTGCCGGCATTAAAAGAGCGTCGTGAAGATATCAGTTTATTGGCACAACATTTTTTAAATAGTGTCGCAGCAGAGTTAAATGTTGAAAGTAAACAACTCACGGCAGAAACAAAGGAGTATTTAAGTCAACTGCCCTGGCCGGGTAATGTCCGCCAGCTGGAGAATATTTGTCGCTGGTTAACCGTGATGGCCAGTGGTCAAGAGGTACATATCTCTGATCTGCCACCGGAATTAAACGCTCAGGAAGCAGAAGAGGGTGATCATGAAGGGCAGTTATGGCAAAAAAGTTTAAAACAATGGACCTTAGCCGAACTCAAGCGCGGTGAAGATAATGTCTTAGCCAAGGCGTTACCTGAATTTGAAAAAATTATGCTCCAGGCCGCACTGTCTTTTACACAGGGCAAGAAGCAGGAGGCGGCCAAACTGTTAGGCTGGGGGCGCAACACGCTGACCCGCAAGCTAAAAGAGCTGGATATCCCTTAGCAAAATCTCAGTACGCCTGAAAACTAAAAGGCCGGAAAGCGAACTGCTCGCTTTCCGGCCTTTTTACCTTTTACCTTTTACCTTTTAATCAAAGGTTTTCAGGTTATTTTCAAACCTGGCAAACTGATCTGTGACCGATTTTTCAGGTTTGGCAGTGGCCAGGCTGACAATAATAATGGCCAATGTTGCCAATATCACCCCCGGAACAATTTCGTAAATATCGTATATTCCGCCTTGTAACTGCTTCCATAGGACAATGGTAATACCACCGACCAGCACCCCCGCTAATGCACCATTGCGGTTCATGCGTTTCCAATAGACACTGAGTAGCAAAGCGGGACCAAATGCTGCACCAAATCCGGCCCATGCATAAGAAACCAGATTCAGTACCGAGCTGTCAGGAGACATCGCCAGAAACAAGGCAATCAGGGATAATCCGATAACACCTAAGCGTCCCACCATCATCACTTGCGTAGGCGATGCATTAGGGGCAATCAGCTGCTTATAAAAATCCTCAGCTAAAGCAGATGAGGAGACTAATAGTTGTGAGTCGGCAGTACTCATAATGGCAGCTAAAATCGCAGCCAATAGAATACCGGCAATGATCGGATGAAATACCGCATTCACCAGTATCATAAAGATTTTCTCTCCATCAAGCAGCTCTGCACTCAAATTACCCTGCGCATAGACCAGCCCGACAAGCCCCACCATAATAGAGCCAAAAATAGACAGTGCGGTCCAGCTTACGGCGATACGCCGTGCCGTGGTCAGATCTTTATTGGTGCGCGTTGCCAGAAAGCGCGCCAAAATATGAGGCTGACCAAAGTAACCCAGTCCCCAGGCGAGCAGAGAAACAATGGCAATCCAGGTCAAAGGCTGTCCATCCACACCTTTCCATAGGGTTAACAGTTCAGGGTTGATGCTGGCAAGATCCGTGGTTAATTGCGCAAATCCGCCCTGCATAGCGGCTACGGGGACCAGCAGCAGTGCTGCAGACATTAACAGCCCCTGTACTAAATCTGTCCAGGAAACAGCCAGGAAACCACCAAACAACGTATAGGAGACCACGCAGACAGTGCCGACGATCACCGCAATACTGTAATCCAGACCAAATACGGTTTCAAATAATTTACCGCCCGCCACTAGGCCTGAGCTGGTATAAAAAAGAAAAAACATAAGAATAAAAAAGGCAGCAATACTTTGCAGCAGTCGCGATTGGTCATTAAAACGACGCGCCAGAAACTCGGGTAAAGTAAGCGCATTATTGGTGGTAATACTGTAGGTGCGCAGCCGTTTTGCGGCAAAAAACCAGTTCGCCCAGGTACCGAGCAATAAACCCGCTCCAAGCCATGCGGCTTCCATACCGGCGGCATAGGCATAACCGGGTAAGCCGAGCAATAACCAACCGCTCATATCCGATGCGCCGGCAGATAACGCCGCCGGCCAGGGGCCAAGTGTACGCCCGCCAAGAAAGTAGTCGGAGGAGTTGCTGGTACGTTGATAGGCGTAATAGCCGATAAACAGCATCACTGCTAAATAGACGAGAAACGTAGCAGTAATTGCATAGTTATTTTCAATCATATGTTCCCTATTAAAATTAATAGTTAAAAGATGAGCGCAACTGTAACAAAAAAACAACTCTTTGTCTGCAGCTCACCGCCAGCTCTAGTTTTCCTCAAACATTGATAAACCCTTTAAAATCAAAAATATTTTCTTATTATCGGCCAAGCTCCCGGCTAGCTGTAACTGCTCACTGCTGCTATCAGCCCATTGCAAATAAGCGTATTGCAGGGTAAAGAAGCCTGTCTGCTTAGTCTTTGCAGATAAACTCAGCAGTTGCTGATTGTGCAGCAGGTAAACGTCCTGGAGCTGCGCATTTAACCCTTTAATCGTCAGCGGCAGCTATTTTGACTCGCTGCAGACGGTTAAGTTTTGCACAGCAAGTTGTTTTAAAAATAAGGTTTTGATTACGAACGGCTGCTCTACAGTGCTACTGTACAGAGCTTTATTCGTCACTTTAGGCAGATGGGGCGAAAGCAGAGAGGGTCAAGCCAGTCTACGTCTGCAGTTCAGCGAAAAATAACTGCGCGGATAAGTGCGTTAGACAGATCTGCTGGTTATTTAGCTGCAGCTTAACTCGGCTATTATCGCCGCTACCTTAACCTGCTCAGAAAAGCAGATCTCAACACTGAGCTGATCGGCAATAGTGCCAAGGGAAGGCAGAAACCTTTTATTACCTGCAATGCAGGCCATCAGGCATGCACATACTCGCCTTTTTCACCCAGCCAGCGTTGACTCAAAGGGGCAATCAGCTGCGGATAGGAAAGCAGTACTTTGGCCGCAAGTTGCTGCGCCTGGGGAATTAAACTTTGGTCGCGGATTAAATCGGCAATTTTAAATTCCGCTATGCCGGTCTGTTTTGTGCCGAGCACCTCTCCCGGGCCGCGCAACAGCAGATCCTGTTCGGCAATATAAAAGCCGTCATTACTGCTGCGTAAAATATGCAGGCGTTTTTGTGCTGTTTTTGACAGCGGACTTTTATAGAGTAAAACACAATGACTGGCAACCGAGCCCCGCCCGACTCGGCCGCGTAGCTGATGCAGCTGTGCTAACCCGAGACGCTCCGGATTTTCAATAATCATCAGGCTGGCATTAGGTACATCCACCCCTACCTCAATAACAGTAGTGGCCACCAGCAGATCTAACTCTCCTGCTTTAAAAGCATCCATCACATACTGTTTCTCCAGAGCTTTCATGCGACCATGGACCAAACCGATACGCAGATTAGGCAGCGATAACTGCAGATTATCAGCGGTATCTTCGGCGGCCTGACAGGCTAACGCCTCGGACTCTTCAATCAGGGTGCATACCCAATACACCTGCCGGCCTTCATTTTTACAGGACTGATAGACACGTTCAATAATCTGCTCACGACGTGAATCGGGCAGCGCAACCGTGTGCACAGCGGTTCGCCCCGGCGGCAATTCATTGATCACCGAAACATCCAGGTCGGCATAACCTGTCATCGCCAGCGTTCTTGGAATCGGGGTTGCCGTCATCGTCAATTGATGCGGCGCGAACTCACCAGACTGACCTTTTTCTCGCAGCGCCAGACGCTGATGCACGCCAAATCTGTGCTGCTCATCAACAATAATCAAAGCTAAATTATTAAAGACGACGTTATCCTGAAACAGCGCATGCGTCCCGACCACCATTTTTGATAACCCGAGGGTAATATTTTCCAGCTGATCGCGTTTTTCCTTCACTTTCATTTTTCCGCTTAGCATACCGACACGAATCGCTAACGGCTCAAACCACTTTTTAAAGTTAATCAGGTGCTGCTCAGCCAGTAACTCTGTCGGTGCCATTAATGCCACCTGACAGCCGGCTTCTATCACACTTAATGCGGCCAAGGCCGCAACCAGTGTTTTACCTGAACCGACATCCCCCTGCACTAAACGCATCATAGGTACGGCTTGCGCCAAATCATGCTGCGTCTCTTCAATCACCCTTTGTTGTGCGCCCGTCAATGAAAACGGCAGACTGGCTAGCAGTTCTTTCTGCAGCTGCCCCGTCCCCTTAATGGCCAGCGCACGATGGCGCTGTACATCACTGCGCATCGACAACATGCTGATTTGCTGCGCTAATAACTCTTCGATAATCAGCCGCTGCTGGGCGGGATGGGTTTTAGCTTCAAGCTGTTCAATAGCAGCATCCGGTGGCGGACGGTGAATATAACAAAGCGCTGCAGTTAAACTGAGCGGATGATGTAAAAGATGAGTCGGTAGCAGCTCATCGATTTGATTCTGCTGCAGCAAAACCAGCGCCTGCTCGGTAAGACTGCGCAGACTGTTTTGTTTAAGCCCTTCGGTTGACGGATAGATAGGGGTTAACGTTTGTTCTACATGACTTTTTTCAATACTATCAAGCAGTGAGTAATCCGGATGCGTGACCTCAAAGCCCTGATAGCCGCGCTTGAACTCACCAAAACATTTAACCAGACGCCCGACGGCAAAACTGTTTTTCTGTGCCGCATTAAAATGAAAAAAGTTAAGCGTCACACTGCCGTCGCCATCCGCTATTTTACATTTTAGAATGCGCCTTTTCCCCATCTGCACATTGCAACTGACGACAAAGCCCTGCACACTGACCTGCATGCCCTCTTTAAGCTCCGATATAGGATAGATACGAGTGCGATCCTGATAATGCAAAGGGAGGTGAAAGAGCAGATCGGCAACACTGTGTAAACCAAGCTTAGCCAACCTTTCTGACGCTTTAACACCGACTCCTTTGAGCACAGTTAAGGGTACTTTTTCTAATTTCATTTCCACCCCGGCAGCTAAACGGCTTACAAGCATTTTAATTAGACTATTATTATCCTTAAAACTACCGTAATTACACTATTTATCAAGGCAATAGCTATGTATTTATTCTTTTTTACCGTTATTTTGTTAATGACTTTCGCACCGGCAGGCAAAGCCGCTGCTATTGATCAACGCCTGCAGCAGGAGCAAGCTCTGCAGGAGAGCCGCTTTTCAATTATTCCGCATAAACCCAATTATCTTCTGCCTGTTACCTATAATGACAAAATTCAATCTTATGCTGTTTATCAGGATTCGCCTGCAAGTAGTAAACTGCAGCCACTGGAGAGCAAGTTTCAGCTAAGCTTTAAAATCCCTCTACTCACAGGTATTGTTGAACCGCCCTTTAGTTTTTTCTTCGGCTATACTCAAGTTTCTTTCTGGCAGGCCTATAACAGCGATGACTCCTCGCCGTTTCGTGAAAGCAACTATGAACCTGAGTTGTTTGCAACCTGGCAGAAGAGCATTGCACTAGCAGGCGGCTGGCATTTTAAATTAGCCACACTGCATCTCACCCATCAGTCCAACGGCAAGACAGAGCCGCTGTCACGCAGCTGGAATCGTATTGAAAGCAGCCTTATCTTTGCCAGAGACAATTTTACCCTTGCCCTTACTCCCTGGTATCGGTTTGCCGAGGCGGAAAGTGAAGATGATAATCCGGATCTACTCGATTATTACGGCCACGGAAAGAGTAACTTTCTTTATACTAAAAATAATCATACCTTCTCCATCACCAGCCGTAATAACCTGGAAAGCGGCTTTAGCCGAGGTGCCGTCGAGTTTGACTGGAGTTTTCCTATCCATGGCAAAATTCGCGGTTATCTGCAGCTCTTCTCCGGTTATGGTAACAGCCTGATCGAATATAATGAATATAGCCATAGCATAGGGCTGGGGGTATCACTCACCGATTGGCTATAGGCCCTCTGCCAAGGCTATATTAAAATTTATGTTTTTCGCTGCCTGATTGTGTTGGCAAAAAGAGCATCAGCGTTAAAGCCACGGCGATCACTAGAGCGGCCGTGAAAATATTATCAACCTGTGCCAGTAACATTTCTGATTTTGCGATTAAGGCTGTATCTGCAACGCCATCCATCAGTGACTGGATCGCTAATTCCCAGGCGGTCGTGGTCGACAGCGCCAGCGCACAGGTCCAGGATAGGTTGGGGTACAAACGCTTCTTATAAAAGTGCGTATGCTTATAATAGATAAAGAAAATAACGGCGATCACTACAGCTAATATTGGCATCAGCATGATTTACATTCCTTGTTTCGTTGGCTTTGTAGGGGCTATTGCCCTAATAATCACTGCAGTTTAGCAGAAATGGCCGCAATTCTCAGCTCAGCCTGCGCTTTACCCTCTTTTTGTGCTACAGCGCAAACCGGCAGATAAAGCGCCGACTTTATTGCAGCAATGCCGAATCCAGGGTGGTGAGCTTAGCGCCGACCAAGCTCTCCGCGCTGCTGCGCAGGCTGTGCAATGAGACTTTACCCTGCTCCATTAAGGCGCGCGTGACGTTATCCAGCGAGTATTGATTGCGGCTCAGTTTGCGGATCTCTTTATCCAGATCCTGCAATAAAATAACCGCTCTCGCCGTTGTTGGCCCCTGTGAATCTTTAACGCGCAGGGTTTTGACCTCCTGACTCCAGTTTTTCAACCACCTGCGCACTTTTCTATAACGCGCGTCCGTCATTCCCCCGGAACGGTAAAGCAGCTCTATCGAATAATATTCGGCCAGCCCTTCGGCAATCCAGTCGGCATTGTCCTCACCACGAATGCGGGTGATCACATGCACGAGTTCATGGAGCAGAGGACTGGTGGCATTTTCACTGACCAGCGGACGTTCTGCATGCAGAAATAACGAATTCGGTGATGATAAGCCACCACGCCACATAGGATCACCGGCTCCGACAATAAGCAGCTTGGGAGGCAAGCGATGAAAAGTACGCTCCATCTCCGGCCAGACAAAATTCAGGAAAGACAATACATCCATACGCCTTAAACTAGTGCCCTTGGGCGCGGCGACGGAAACCTCTGTTTCCCTTAGAAAATCACGACGTGAGCCGACTTTGCCGGCAATTATCCAACCGACCGGGCGGTCAAAATTGCGCTGCGGATTATCGATAATAAAACGGCCGTTTTTATTGCGCGGCCAGCCGGTATTAACATAACTCCAATCGGGCGGCAGCTGGAAACTCAGGTTAGCTTGTGAAGTCGCCCCCTTGACCGCTTTAACTCTCGCAGCGGGAATCAAATCGCCGCCACGAACAATCACCCAGTCCTCGGTGATACGCGCATCATATTCACCCGTATCGCGTTGACTGCTGATTTTGGCCGTCACTTGAAAGGTTGCCGGCCCCGGCGCCGGCTTCCAGATAGCACGGTTGCCCTTAATGCTCAGCTTACCATCGGCCTGGATATCGCTATAGCGCTGCGGGTCAACATTGAAGTCAAGGCTGTTAAGTAATTCACCATCGGAGAGGTGAATAGTGACACGGGCACTGTCGGTGCTCGGTTGCAGGACGACGGTATAATCGAGTTGATAGATTTTCTCGCCTTTGTCCGCCAGGCTGAGCCTTGGCAAAAAGATAAAAGCCAGGCACGCAGCAACTAAGTAGAGGCTTAAACGTGACTCAGGAATAACAGCCAGGCGCATATTGATACTCCGTTAATTGAGTGATGGCTGGCAATTTTAGCTTAACTGAGCCGCCATTTCTGTCGTTAACTGCACAATAAACTGCTCTCGCCTGCTCTCTTGTGCTGCGTCGGCATTCTCATTGAGCGATGACCAGTTAGGGTGATTACGCGCCTTACGTAACCATTTACCCCAGCTCTCGGGGAGTTTATTTTCCGGGTTGGCAATCTGATAATCAATTTTACTCAGGCTGGCATGCCCTCTTTTCTGCAGCAGCGCCAGCAGTTTCATCTGCCTTAACCACAATACCTGCAGGGTCAGATCATTTAAGCAGATATAGCGCGCGCCTGTGATTTTTGCCTGTATCTCATCATAATAACGCTGCTTAACGCTCCATAGTGCACCGGCAATGCCGCCGGTAAGAGCCGCCGCCCCGAGTGTCATGCCGGCCGTTGCCAGGTCGATGGCCACGCCCAGGCTCGCCCCTTTGGCAATATCCCCGCCCAGTTTAATACCGAACTCGTGCAGATTATCTGCAGAAAACAGATCAATTTGCCAACCATCCTGCTCAACCGGCAAGTGGCTGTTTTGCAGATCCTCTTTGCGAAATTGATAAAGCGTTAATAAGTGTCTGACGGCGCTGTTTTCTGCTTTACGCACCACCTGCTGCAGTTTAAGGGTGGCCTGTTTGATCTGCTGCTCGTTATTATCTGTCCGGTAACGCAAGCAGGCCGCTTCCACAAACAGTTTGGCAACCAGCGAACAGGCGGCATTAAAGCGTTCATGCCACTGCTGCTGGCGCTGCTCGATAAAGCGTTGTAACAACTGCTCCTTCTCAGCCAGCAGGCTCTGCATTTTGCGGTAGATCTTCAGTTCATCGCTAAAGTTAAAGGAGACATTATCAAATTCGACAAAGGCATGAAAATTCAGGCGTGCCAGCTGCGTTTTCCACTCCTGCAGATTCGCTGCGCCCTGCTCAGTAAAGTTAAGCACGGGAATAATTGGCTTTGCCGCATAACTGAGAATCTGCAGTTCATCACGATACTTGCCTAAAACCGGCTCACGTAAATCAATCACATAAAAAATAAGATCATTATTGAGCAGTGTACGCAGCACTTTTGCTTCCTGATCCAGCTCAGGATAATCAGCCAGGTGGGCAAGAAAATAATGTAAGCGTTCGATACCATCGACACTCTGCGGCGCAAAGTAAGCACTTAAAATATGCAGCAGACGCATCGATTCTTCCAATCCCGGCGTATCAAATAACTGCACACTGTGACTGTCATCAATAGTGATCGCGCTGCCTTCAACATGACGCGTAGTACCGGCCTGATCCGCGACCTCACCAAACTCGCTGTCACGCAGCAAAGTGCGCATTAAGGAGGTTTTACCGGCATTCGCATGGCCCACCACCGCGACCGATAAGCTGTTTTTATTCATGCTTCCCCGTGCTGTTATCGCTTGTCAGGTGAATAATATTATCTAAAGGGATACCGGCCTGCGCTGCAAGTGTATACCAGTCACTGCGGCGTTTATGGATTTGTGAGGCTTGCTGCACTCCCTCATCCATCAGCAACAGATAAAAGCTTTTACTGCCCAGCGCGGTCAATGACTTAATAAAGCTTAGCATGCCACGGTCCGGTAAACGCGCCAAAGTAACGTATAGCAGCACAGCGGGTTGCTTAATAGTGGCAAAATTCTGCAGTAACGACTGCTGCCCTTGAAAATCACAGATATTTTCTAACGCGCTGTTATCCTCGGGGGAGTATTGCTGCACATGCTGTCGACAAATCAGCAGCTGCGCTGCAGATAACTCCACGGCGACCGGGTAAAACGAAGCCGGAAGCGCATGGACAGCTTTTTGCGCATAGAGCCGCTCAGCAGCAGTGACTTGCTGCGTATCAGGATCACTGATGCCCAGGGAAGTGACATTGGGTTTTAGCTGCTGACGCAGCTGCACATAGTAGGGGCTGCTTAAGTTCAAGCTGAATTGTTTTCTTTTTCTTGTTAATAAAAGCTGCATCAATAAAAACAGCAGAAAGCGCGGCACTAAGCCATAAATAAGAAAACTGCTGATTAACAGGCTCGACCAGACAAA
>JBFGZH010000014.1:0-19252 GCA_041586895.1 Psychromonas sp.
ACAGATGCCGCCTTATGATAGTGTTGACGTATCTTTTCAATAATACGATTGACGGCGATATCTGTATCCGGCAGCAGATCCTCTAATATTTTACGCGCCTCACTATCCGGCTGAGAAAGCAGCGCGACCAGCAAAAAGTCCGGTGTCAATACGCTCTGGCGCAGACTGACTAATTCAGCCAGCGCCATCTCCAGGCAGGCAATAACCCTTTGCGAGCTCTTCTGAACATAATTATGGAACATCGCCCCCGATCCTGATGGGCTTCCAAACTCCGCCATAACATCACCCCAAGTTGTTACCTGATACTTATAATTCTAGTGCAGAGCCATAAAAAAACGTAAATTTTTATTAAAAACACTGTGTTTAGTATTTTCTTAAAGGGGTGGGTCATCAAGCATCATAGCTTGTTAGCTTCCATGGATTTAAGTAATTCCTTGATATGTTCCATATCCTCTTCCGATATCAGGTGCTGCTGGACGTATTCCTGCAAATGCTCAGACTGCGCGGTATGTACATAACTTCTGAGCAATTTGCGCTGCACCCCTGCGGCAACAATAGGATAATGCTGATCTATATGGGCAATTTTCACTTCACAACTATCTAACCAGCCCTGCCATATTTTTGCTACTCCCTTGGCAACCGCCGCCGGAATCTTTTCCTCATCACTCCATTTCTGCAGCTCATCGAGTACGTAATTACAGCTAAAAAGCCTCGCCCAGGCCATCTCATATTGCTGCTCTAACTGTTTATCAGAAGAACTGCCTAAGGATAATTTCGCTAAGCTAAGCCGGCTGGAAAATTTTTTAGGCAAGAGTGAAAATGCCGGCCTTTTATATTGATGACGAATCGCTTCCATCTGCTCGTCCACTGAGTTTTTCAACTCTTCAAAAATAACCGCCCGGATCAAGCCCTGATCAAATAACTGATACAGATAACCTATCTCTATACTGGCACAACGCAACATCAAACGATGCCAGAGACCAACCGGGCCGACTTCAGCACTAAACCAGTGCTGCAGTCGTTTCTCCTGCTCAGCAATCATAGGTGTCAGCTTCAGGGAAAGCTCCTGTGCAGCACCAGTGTCGGCAAAGCTTGTATTGAACAGCGGCTGCAGCGATTTGTGACTGTGCCGCAGCGTTGATAAAGTAAGCTCTGTATAGGTAATCGTATCGTTGATATCACTTTCTTTGAGTCCCAAATAAGCAGCAAGTGGCGTGATAAGGATCCCCTGCAGTAAAGTATTAAAAAACACCACACTGATAGCAACAGATAAAATAGTTTCATCTCCCAACAAAGAAACCAAACCCATCGCCAATGCCATGGTGACTGCACCGCGCATACCGCCAACAAAGACCAGATGGCGAAATGTAATAGGGATCACTTTTTCCTGCCGCTGCAGGCGTCCAATCTGAGGCAGTAAAGCGTATGCGATAAGCGCGCGCGACAGCCACAGAGCAAGCAGCACAATCACAGAAATAAAAGCATTTTCCCAGATCAGCGTTAAGTCTATCCACAAGCCGACAATCAGAAAAATACTGGCGGTTGCAATAAAGGAAAGATAAGACCAGAGGTGGTTGAGGTACTGTTGTGATTTTTGCGAGATTGGCAATGGCGCTTTGGCGGCAATAGTGAGACCGGCCGAGGTCGTCGCCACTATACCACTGGCATGCAGGATCTCTTCAGCAAACAGATAACTGCCAAGGGCCAGCACGAGGCTGACACTGATTTCCAGAAAGGGATCGTCTGCCGTCCTGTTCAAGAGCATAAACATCAACTGTGCAAACAACCAACCACAAAAAATACCACCGCCAAGGGTTAACAGAAAAAGGCCGCTGCCACTCCAAAAAATCGCCCAGAATCCTTCTGCGACAGCAAAGCTGACCACTAATATTTTAGTCAGCGTGATTGCAGTGGCATCATTGAACAGGCTTTCTCCCTCAATCAGCATGATCAAGTCTTTAGGCGCCCCTAACTGGCGAAAAGCACTAATAACCGCACTTGGATCCGTGGCACTGAGAATGGCAGCCAGCAGTAAAGCGAAATGCCAATTAAGAGCGGTAAAAAAGCTGATAATAACGGCCACGACTACGGTGGAAATCAACACCCCCGGCAAAGCAAGCGTAAAAATGGCCAGCCGATTGGCGGCTAATTTTTTGATATCCAGGTTATAGGCTGTTTCAAATACCAGAATAGGTAATAACACCCAGAGGATAACATCATGGGCAATCTCTTTTGTGGTCAGCGCCTGTAGCGGCAATCCTGATAAATTCTGAGTGGCATGGAGCACAAAACCGGCCAGCATCAGCAATATCGGATAAGGGATTTTAATCAGCCCGGACAGCGGCTTAGTGATAACCGTAATAAATAAAAAGACAAATATAGTTATCAAAATCATGGAAGTGGAATAATTCATGCGAATAACTTCCTATAACGTAATTTGTTAAAGTGACGGTATATACCCTAGCAGTGACACCATAACACCTCTCAGCCAAGCTAAATCAGCTTGCGCCTTATTTGCTTGTAGCCGCTTTTATGATGCCAGCAAGTGCCTTTTCTATCTTAAGCAGAACCTGCTCACAACCACTAATAGCGTGCCGCGCTTGTAAATATCCGGGATCATTATAGGAGATCCATACTCGAGACTGGCTATCTTGCCAAATACGATTAATTCGCTGTCTCTTAACTCAATCCCGACACTGGCCGCGCCTTTTGCATGTGCTATCCGTTTAAATATAGTCATGCCTTTTTCCTGGAGTATGTTTTCCAGTCGTTCTCTGCTTTCAGCGACACTAAAAGCGCTTTGCCTATTAATCATTCCCTCTGCAGCCCACAGCGGAGCACTGAGCAACAGCATTGACCATACTAATACAGCTAGTTGTTTCATCACCTTTCACCTTTACTCAGCATCAGCGCAAAATATGGCGAACCATTAAGCTGCTGCTAATAATGCTGAACCAGCACACTGTGTACTTTTGTCAAAAGCATACCTTTACTAATTTAGGCTATATTTCACCGATTAACTTATAGAAAATGAATCTTTACTGCGCTAGCGCAAAGGTCTTAATAATTGCTGAATGACGCTCATTAAGCTGAAAAAGATAATCAGCATAGCAAGAGCAGGCAGCATAAACCACATTAACGGATGAACACTCGGTGTTAATGAAAACCCCCATTTCATTAAAGCAAAAAGCAATGATTCAGCTCCTGCGACAGCCACCAGACCTGCCGTCAGAGCCATCATGCCGTATTCACTCCATAATGTACGGCTGATCCGTTTTCGACTGGCCCCCAAGGTACGATACAGTGTAATTTCATCCTGCCGCTGCTTTAAACTTAAACGCAACAGGGTAAATATCAGTAACACACCGCTGAGCACACCAAGTCCCGCCAGTACTGTTAATGACCAACTAATCTGCGCCAGTAAGCTTTGAATTTTTCCGCCTACGGTGCGAAAGTCTAATAAACTCACCGTTGGATAATCACGACCAAGTTTATTGAGTATCGGCACTTGCGGCTTATCGATTCGAAAACTGACCAGCCAGGTTGCCGGCAGCTGGGCAATCACATCCGGGGTAAAGATAAAATAAAAGTTTGGCTTCATACTTTGCCACTGCACTTCGCGCAGCGAATTAACCCGTGCACTGAAGGTCTGGCTCTGAACAGAAAAATTTAATATATCGCCTACTTTAATGCCCAGTTCCTGCGCCACTGACTGCTCTACGGAAACGCCATTTTCTGCCGTCCATTCACCGGCAAGGAGATTGTTGTCAACGGGTAGTTTTTCCACCCAGGTAAAATTAATTTCGCGGCGCAAAACATTAGGATTTTCATTATTTTCAGCAGCTGATTCTTTAGCACTCTGACCGTTAATCTCGGTTAAACGGCCACGAATAATAGGATAAGCCGGCGATCTGGCAATACGGTTATTATCCAGTTGCTGTATATATTGCTGCTGTTGGTCAGGAGCAATATTAATAGCAAAAACATTGGCAGCATCAGGCGGCAGGGTCGCTTGCCAATCACCGAGCAGATCAGTACGTATCAGCCAGATAACCGCCACCAGCATCAAGGAGCCCGATAATGCCGCTAACTGCATGATACTGTTTCTGGGTGAACGTTTAATACGGCTTAATGCCAATGTCATTGCCGCCCCCCATCTCCCCTGACTAAACAGATGCAGCAGTCCGTAACTGAGCGTTGCCAGCACCAAAAACAGCACAACAAGGGCAACACACAAAAGCCACACTAAGGGGGTCTTGCCATAAAAGAGTAAAAAAGCCCCCAGAGGAGGCGCAATCAACCACCAACTTGTACGCGGCATATGGGTTGCGGCCTGCGCCTGCAGCACAGTGATCGCAGGGGTATTCAATAAACGTTTTAACGGCATACCCAGCGCCGGTAAACCTATTAAAAAGGCGACCGCCAGGGCAAATACGAAAGGTTGCCAGCCATAACCGGGCAACTCCTCCGGTAAAATACCGCGCAAAGGCAGGCGCAATAACCACTCTAAACCTAAGCCAAGTACAGACCCGATTGACAATGCGCTAATAAACATAATCGCAATCTGCAATAATAACCACCTGCGTAGCCAGCGCCTTCCGGCGCCCATGCTTTTCAGCATCGCGACGCTATCTGCCCGACTATTCGCGTAATGGCGGCAAGTCAGCACCAAGGTCAGCGATGCCATTAACAACACCATAACAATAGTTAAGGATAAATACTGCTTGGCCTTGTCAATCAGTTGTGCGGTGCGGTTGGGATTGTTTTCACTTAACCAGGATTCACCAGCTTGTAGTTGATAGCCCTTCTGCAGCTGCATTAACAGACGGTCATCGCCATTGAAAAAAGCACGGTAGCGGGCACGACTTCCTAACTGCAGTGCGCCGGTTTTAGGCAGATCACTTTGATGAATAAACACATTCGGCATAGTACGAAACGGATTAAAGGTGAGTTCAGGCTGCGCCTGTATTTTCCCAGAAACCGTTAACTCGGCGTCGCCAATCGCCAGTTGCTCACCGATAGTAACATCCAATAAAGAAAACAGCCGCTCTGCCAGCCATAACTCTCCCGGCTGTACCGCCTGCTGTGCTTTTCCTGCCTGCCCCATCAACAGCAGTTCACCGCGCAGGGGATAACTGCTTTCAACCGCATTGACGCTGATCAGCTGCATACTGCTCTCACTGAATGCCATCGTTGGAAAACGGGTCTGCAGAGAAACCGTTAATCCCAGCTGCTGTGCATCAGCCAGCAATGACTCTGGTATCGGATTACCGGATCTAAACACCAGATCTGCCGCGATCAGCGAACGCCCTTGATTGGTCATTATTTTTTCAACACGCATCGCCAAAGCCGATAAGGCGACAACGCAGGCAATAATTAAAGTCAGCGCCGCCATAACCGGCCACAGTTGACCGGACCAGATCTCACGCCAGCCCCAACGTAAAAGCATTTTATTGCCAGAAACGGCATTATTGTTTGTCACAAGTCCTCCTGCAGCCGTCCAGCCTTAATAGTCAAAATGCGCGAACAGCGTTTTGCAAGGGCAGGATCATGGGTCACCAAAAGCAAGGTCGTGCCATGGTTCTGATTCATCGCAAATAACAGATCAATAATATTTTCAGCAGTGTGTTGATCAAGATTCCCCGTGGGTTCATCGGCAAAGAGTATTTCCGGCTGCGTCATAAATGCCCGCGCCAACGCCACACGCTGCTGCTCACCACCAGAGAGTTGCGCCGGTAAGTGTGTTTCTCGGCCGGACAAGCCGACCGAGTGTAAAAGTTGTTTGGCTTTGTCGATATTTTCCCCTTCTCCGCGTAGAATGGCAGGTAAAGTGACATTTTCTAATGCCGTTAACGAAGGGATTAATAAAAAACTTTGAAAAACAAAGCCGATTGACTGGCTGCGAATAAATGCGCGTTGTTCGTCATCTAATTGCGATAAAGACTGTCCAAGCAGCTCAATTTCACCTGAGCTGGGCAGATCTAACCCGGCCAATAGTGTCATAAGGGTTGATTTACCGGCTCCTGAGGTGCCAATAATGGCAATAGTTTCGCCAGCGGATACGGAAAATGAGATATCTTCTAAAATAGATAGCTTTGTGCCATTGGAAAGAACAGATTTAGTCACTGAACTTACTTTAATTATGGATTCTGACATGACAAAAATATTTTCCTTTTGTTTTATAATGCTATTTTCGACACTAGCCAACAGCAAAACACTGCTTATTCTCGGTGACAGTTTAAGTGCCGGTTACAACATAAGCATAGAGCACAGCTGGCCATCTTTATTAACTGAGCAGCTGCACAAACAGCATAAACCAACTGCAGTCATTAATGCCAGTATTTCCGGTGATACTACAGGTAATGGTTTAGCACGATTAGCACGATTACTTACCCAGCATAATCCCGATACGGTGTTAATTGAACTGGGTGCCAATGACGGCTTACGCGGCTTTGCACCACAGAGAGTGGCAGACAATCTTGAAAAGATGATTTTATTGGCTCAGAAACAAGACGCACAGGTTGTTTTGATGCAGATAGATCTGCCGCCTAACTACGGGCAAAGATACGCGCAGGCTTTTAGCAACATCTATCCAAGCTTAAGTAAAAAATACAACTTGCCTCTAATCCCTTTTTTTCTGGAAGAGATAATAGTTAACCATCCGCAATGGTTAATGCAGGATGGTCTACACCCGACACAACAAGCACAACCCTGGATTGCCCAGTTTATGGCAGAGCAATTAGCCCCCTACCTGCATTAACTCCTTACCTTTTACTGCTGCTGATTTAACTGCTCCTGCAGCAGCACTTCAAATTCAGTGCTGCTATATAGTCCGAGATGCTCGGCGGCTTCTGCCAAAGAGCTATCCATACGTAGCGCTTGCTTGACAATCTTCGCTGCCACGTCGTAGCCAATCTGAGGGGCTAACAGGGTGATAACAGATAAATTACGCCCCATATTGCTCTTAATCTGCGTTTCATTTAAGGCCAGCCCGCTGACACAATGTTCAGCAAAGGATGCCATCGCATCAGACAACAGCTCGATACTTTCCAGAATATTATGGATAATCAGCGGACGGTAAACATTCAGCTGCAGTTGTCCCTGCGATGCCGCAAAAGAGACACTTAAATCATTGCCGAACACCTGTAGACAGACCATACTCAAGGCTTCACATTGTGTCGGGTTAACCTTGCCCGGCATAATCGAACTGCCGGGCTCATTCGCCGGCAGCAGCCATTCATTAAAGCCGCAGCGCGGGCCGCTGCCCAGTAGACGAAAGTCATTGGCCATCTTAAGTAAAATAGCCGCAAGCTGTTTAAGAGAGGCACTATAACGCAATAAGGCACCTTCGCCGGAAACTGCCGCAAATAAATTAGGGTGGGCTGTAAAAGGTAGCGCATACTGCTCGGCTAAAAAACGCGAAACTTTCGCAGAAAACTGCGCGGGCGCATTATGCCCACTACCCACTGCGGTTCCCCCCACCGCCAATTGATAAACGCCACTAAGACTGTCGGCAAGTGCCGTTTTTGCCGCTGCGATCTGAGTACGAAAGGCAGACAAAGCTTCGCCAACCGTCAAAGGCAGCGCATCCATCAAATGCGTGCGCCCGACACTATAATGGCTTTTAAAGAGCTGCTGTTTCTTTGCCAGCTCCGCATCCAGCTGCTTGATAGCAGGAAAGAGTTTTTGCTCACTAAGTTGTGCGCTGGCAATATGCATTGCACTTGGAAAAACATCGTTAGTCGACTGTGACATATTGACGTGATCATTAGGGTGAACGATTAGCGGCTTCTCTGGGTTATTATTAAAGCCGTTTTTATCAAGATAGTCATTTGCCAGGGAGCAGATGACCTCATTGACATTCATATTGGTCTGTGTGCCCGAGCCGGTTTGCCAGACGCGCAAAGGAAACTGCTGCCAGTATTTACCGCTTAGAATTTCGTCACAGCCGGCGAGGATCGACTCCTCGAGCTTTTCCGGCAATAGCCCTTCTGCCTGGTTAACTTGTGCACAAGCCCGTTTAATATGCACTAAGGCTTCTATAAAACAGGGCTGAAAACAATGCTTACCTATTTTAAAATGCTCGAGTGAGCGCTGCGTTTGTGCTCCCCATAAAGCATCTTCAGGTATAGCTATCTTGCCAAAACTGTCTGATGCATAACCTTGTGGCAACGAATGCTGATCGTAACATTCTTTTTGCTGCTTATTTTTTTCCGTCATAGTTTTACCTATTAATTCTTTCGCGTGGCGAAGAATCCAGTCAATTTATTTCTAAAACTGCTTAATAACGTAACGCAGCACCCCTCCAGAGATAAAATAATCAAGCTCACGTTTATTTTCTATTCTAAGCTGCACAGATACCTCTCGTGTTTTACCTGCAGGTGAGTGAATAATCAGTTTTAAAAACTGTCTAGGTATCAGCGGCTCCAACCACTCGACGGCTATCGTTTCATCACCATGCAGATGCAGGTCATTGACTGTGGTAGTTTCAGCTAGTTGCAGCGGCAATATCCCCATCCCAACTAAATTACTGCGGTGAATACGCTCGAATGATTGCGCAATCACCGCTTTAACATTAAGCAGCAGGCAACCTTTAGCCGCCCAATCACGGCTCGATCCCGTTCCGTATTCGCTACCGGCAAACACCACCAACGGCGTATGCTGCTGAATATAATATTGACTGGCATCATAAATCGACACTATGGACTGTGCCTGCATTGGTTCATCGAAGAGCCGCGTAAAGCCGCCCTCTTGGGGAGCAACCATTTTATTTTTAATGCGTTTATTGGCAAAGGTGCCACGCACCATCACCTCATGATTTCCGCGGCGCGCTCCGTAACTATTAAACTCTTCCTGTTTAACCTGTTGCGATAACAGATACAACCCAGCCGGACTATTTTCATTAATTTGCCCCGCCGGAGAGATATGATCCGTGGTAATGGAATCTCCTAAAACAGCCAATATCTTAGCGCAGGAGATAGCAGAGGGTTGCGCCTGAATATCAAAAAACGGCGGCTTACGAATATAAGTTGAAGCTTTATTCCAGGGGTAACAAACAGTGTTTTCTACCGTTAAATTTTCCCACTCTTCTGTGCCGTGCATCATCTTTCGATACACCTCTTTATACTGAGCCTGAGTAACCTGCTGCAGCGCCTGATCCAGCAACGTTTTACTTGGCCAGATGTCACGTAAAAACACTGCCTGGCCATTTTTATCAAAGCCTAAAGGTTCAGCATCGAGATCAATACGTGTGTGCCCCACCAAGGCAAAGGCGATCACCAGTGGCGGAGAAGCAAGCCAGTTCAAGCGTACCGAGGGATGAATACGTCCTTCAAAATTCCGATTACCGGAAAGCACTGCAGCAACGCTTAACTTTTTCTGTTCAATCAGAGTTTCAAGATTATCAAGTAAAGGCCCTGAATTACCGATACAGGTGGTACAACCAAATCCGACACGTTGGAATCCTAATTGATCCAGATAGCCCTGCAGTCCTGTATCATCGAGATAACGCGCCACCACCTGAGAGCCAGGAGCCAATGAAGTTTTAACATGAGCGGGGACAGACAAACCTTTTTCAACCGCAGCTTTAGCCAGTAGGCCAGCCTGCAACATAACATGTGGATTTGAGGTGTTGGTGCAGGAGGTTATCGCAGCAATAACAAGATCACCGTCGGTGATTTGACCGGCAACCTGGGAAACAGGAAAGTGATGCCCGAGTAACTCAATTTCTTCCTGAGTTTTAGCCTTGATAGCAGAGAGCGCTAAGCGGTCCTGCGGGCGCCTTGGACCCGCTAGCGAAGATTCAATCTCTGCCAGGTTAATCGCAACATTTTCAGCATAGAGCGGATCATTCATAGCTTCATCATGCCAAAGCCCCTGTGCTACGGCATATGCACCTACCTGCTCAATAATGTGCTCAGGACGATGAGTTAATTGCAGGTACTCAATAACTCTCTTGTCAATCGGAAATAAACCGCAGGTGGCGCCATACTCAGGCGCCATATTGGCAATCGTCGCACGATCGGCGACGCTGAGATTGCAAAGCCCAGGGCCATAAAATTCAACGAATTTACCTACCACCCCGTGCTTTCTTAATCTTTGGGTTAAGGTTAAAACCAAATCTGTTGCCGTTGTCCCGGCAGGCAATTCTCCGCTGATTTTAACACCGACAACTTGCGGTAGATTTAAGCTTAAAGGCTGCCCGAGCATCACCGCTTCCGCTTCAATACCTCCGACTCCCCAACCAAGTACTCCCAAACCATTGATCATGGTGGTGTGACTATCAGTGCCGACCAGGGTATCCGGAATTAATGTGCCATCAACGTCCCTAACCACCTGCGCAAAATATTCGAGATTGACTTGATGGCATATTCCTCTACCGGGAGGGACGATAGTCAAATTTTCAAATGACTGCTGTGCCCATTTTAAAAATTGATAACGCTCCCGATTACGCATCATCTCCATTTGTCGGTTGTGCAATAATGCGCCTTTATTACCAGATTGATCGGCAATAAGCGAATGATCAATAACCAGATCAACAGGACAACTGGGATTGATTTTTTGCGGGTTGCCGCCCGCCTCAGCCACGGCATCGCGCATCGCTGCTAAATCAACAAGCGCTGGTACACCGGTATAATCCTGCATTAACACCCGGCTCGGATAATAGGAGAGTTCCAAGTTTTGCTCAGATCCACAACGTGCCGCGCATAAGCCTTTAATCAGTAAAGGGGCAGCTGTTTCTCCTGGGTAATGGCGCATCACATTTTCCAGAAATAGCCGCGTCACCAATGGTTGTTCGCTTAAAGTGAACTGAAAGTCTTTGGCAAGCTTTGGCAACGACCAGTAAGTCCGATCACCTATCGTGCAGGAAAGTTTATCAAGATACCTTTTTCGCCAGTCAACTTCATTTGCTGGTATCATCTTCTATCCTCCTTTTAATAAAAACACAGAATATGAGCGCAACCTCCACTGGCTATAAACCATGCCATTAGCAGAAGCTGATTTGGTACAGGAAATTTTATTAAGTCAACTCAGTCACTGTTGGCATCTTGTTCTGCTCCTATTGTATTCGCATTAATACTCTTGAAGAATTTGAACAACTCACTGTCACTGGATAGTATCAGTGTGGTGTTGTCAGAAATAATGCTCCGGTATGCCTGCATAGTCCGCGTAAATTCATACAAGTTCACCGCATCCGGGCTTTGGTTATAACCCTGAGCATAAATTTCGCTGGCTTTTGCATCGGCCACCCCGCGGATCTCTTCCACTTGCCGGTATGCTTCTGATTGAATTTTATTTAAATCGCGTAGTCGATTACCACGAATTCTTGCTGCTTCTCCTTTTCCTTCAGAAAGAAACCGCTCGGCAATCTGTCGCCGCTCACTAATCATGCGGTCATAAATTTTGGGGCGCACACTCGCGTTGTAATTAATGCGTTTAAAACGAATATCCAGAAGCGTAATACCAAACACCTGCACCTTCTCTGCTGCCGCATTAAAAATTTCCTGCTCAACCAACTCTCGGCCTTTCTGAATAGGGACCAATGCGCCCATTTTTAAGGATCGCTCGGCATCGGTGAGCAGATCATCACGCAATGGTTCACGGTCTTTGGTGGTGCGGATAATTTCAATCAACTCATGTTTTGCGACTGCATTACGGGTTTCACTGCCGAGAATATCGTCTAATCGTGATTGCGCACTACGCTCATCGCGCAAGCGCAGAAAATACTGCAGAGGATCCGTGATGCGCCAGCGTGCAAACAGATCCACCGCAATATAAAGTTTATCTTTGGTCGGCATATCGGAAGGGTCTCCATCCCACTCTAAAACCCTTTTATCAATGACATTGACCTGCTGCACAAAGGGAAGCTTTAATTTTAATCCCGCTTCGGTAACCGGATCGCCTACCGGCTTGCCAAACTGAGTAATAATCACCTGCTCAACTTCACCGACCGTATAAAGAGCACCTTTCAGCGCCACAATAATCAGCAGCATCAGCAGCAATACAATTAGCCTATTAATTGATTTCATGGTCGCTCCCCCTGACTTGCATTCAGATCCAGCCAAGGCAGAATATTAGGTGTTTGCTGATCAATAATTATTTTTGAACGTATCCCTGGCAGCACATCCTGCATAGTCTCAATATAGATACGTCTGCGGGTTACTTCGGATGCCTTTATATATTCTGCTAACAAGGCATTAAAGCGCGCAACATCACCTTGCGCTTCATTGATTCTTTTCAAGCGGTAACCATCAGCCTCGCGAATACGTTGATCTTTTTCCCCCAGAGCTAACGGGATAACTTTGTTATAATCACGGCGCGCTTCGTTGATGAGCTTTTCTTTTTCCTGCTGAGCCTGATTAACCTCATTAAATGATTCCTGAACCGGTTTGGGAGGGTTAATATTCTTCAGTTGCACCTGATCAATGCTGATGCCCATTACATATTTGCTTGTAAGCGCCTGCATTTTGACAAGTGCCTCATATTCAATCTCCTGACGACCGATGGTGATCACTTCATCCACGGTACGATCCCCGACCACTTCGCGCATCACAGACTCAGAAACAGAGCGCAGGGTTTCGCTAGGCTGACGCACTTCAAATAAAAATTTAACCGGATCGGCGATTCGATACTGGACCACCCACTCCACAAGAGCAGCATTTAAATCACCGGTCACCATTTGTGTTTCCCGCTCGCGGTCACCAGCAGAAGGACTTTGATACGGGTCATTTGCCCCCGGGGTCATAAAACCAAACTCCTGCTTTAATTGCCGTTTAACCGGAACAATGGTTGCACGGTCAATACCCAGTGGAAGTTTAAAATGTAGGCCGGGAGGGACTTCTTTCAAGTATTTACCAAAGCGCTGCACAACAGCAACAGAGTCACTTGGGATAGTGTAAACAGCGGACCAGGCGCTTAAGCCAAGCAAGAAGAGAAGGAGTGCATAAAATAAAACGCGCCAATTACCATAGCTATGGCCATTGGGCAATAATTTTTTAAAAGCCCCATAACGCTTTTTAATATGTGCATTAAGCTGCGCAGAATTTAGCTGTTCATCAAGCCAAGGATCGCCAGAAATATCTTGATTGTTTTCATTCGGCATAAAATTCACCTCGAGAATGGCAAACAACTAAGCCATCTATAGTTAACATTTGACAACGCAGTCAGAGTGAAAAATAGCCCCAGCCCTTCGGGTAGTACCTAAAATCACTCACTCTGTGTTGCTCAAAATTTACTTAGAATAACTAAACCACACTTTTCGCGCCTTGATTGAGCAATTTTTAGGCGACTACAGGTTAGGCTACGAAAGATAAACAGGCCCTAGCGTTTATCGATTGGTACATAATCACGAGCATCATGGCCACAATAGACCTGTCTAGGGCGCGCAATCTTGTTATCCGGATCCTGTAAAAATTCCTGCCATTGTGCAGCCCATCCGGCGCTGCGGCCAATGGCAAACAGAACCGGAAACATGCCTACAGGAAAGCCCATTGCCTGGTAGATTAATCCGGAATAGAAATCCACATTCGGATAAAGATTACGGGAAATAAAATAGTCGTCCTGCAGCGCAATACGCTCTAACTCCAGGGCAATTTCCAGCAATGGATTAACCCCAGTAACAGCAAAAACATCGTTGGCCAATTTTTTACAAATCTTCGCCCGGGGATCATAACTCTTATAGACACGATGGCCGAATCCCATTAGTTTTTTACCTTCTCCGGATTTCACGGAATTAATAAAATCAGGTACCTGCTCGACAGAGCCAATGTCCTTTAACATTTTTAATACCGCTTCGTTAGCACCGCCATGCCGAGGCCCATAAAGAGCAGCAATGGCAGCGGATGTCGCTGAAAATGGATCGGAATTGGAGCTTGCCACCGCACGCATTGAGCTGGTGCTGCAGTTCTGCTCGTGATCGGCATGCAGAATAAACAGGACATCAAGCGCTTTTTCCAAGACGGGATCCGGCTCATAGGTCAATTCACTTGCCCGCCAGAGCATATTCATGAAATTACCCACATAAGATAACCTTTCATCGGGATAGGAGTAACGGAAACCTCGGCTATGGCGATAAGCAAAAGCAGCCAGGGTCGGCATTTTACCAATCAAGCGACAAGTTTGTAGATAGATACAGCTTTGCTTATGAATATTTTTAGCTTCAGGATAAAAAGTAGAGAGTGCACCGACGGTGCCGACTAAGGTTCCCATCGGGTGTGCGTCATGACGGAAGTTATCAATCAGCTTTTTAATATTTTCATGAATAAAGGTGTGCTCGGTAATATCACAGCGCCACTTCTGCAGTTGTTGTGCATTAGGCAATTCCCCATTTAAGAGCAGATAAGCCGTTTCTAAAAACGTGCTTTTCTCGGCTAACTGTTCAATGGGGTAGCCCCGATAACGAAGAATGCCCTTTTCTCCGTCGAGAAAGGTCACCTCACTTTTACATGAAGCTGTATTGGTATAACCCGGATCATAGGTCAGCAGACCAAAATCTTCTGCTGATGCTTTTATCTGTCTGAGGTCAAGCGCATTAATAGTAGCACCGTAACCCGGATAGGCACCATATTGAATAGGTATTTCATACTTTTTGCCCGTGCGGTTATCAATAACAGTTAAACTATGAAGATTCATGATATTTCCCCTGTAGAGCCTGCCCATGGAGACATTAGATAGAAATGTACGCAGCCAAGACTCCCTAAAGTCTAGTATCTTCTAACTGATTTTCAAGCAGCCGCTAACGCACTATTGATCATGCAGCACTACAGAGTAAAAGCTATTCTCCGGCATGGACAAATTTTCTTATTGCCGGCGGTTGATTAACACTGCCTAACAGAGCAATATCACCGGCACTGATTATGCTTCCCTGCTCAATAAAGAGATAATGAGATGCGGCACTCAGCGCATCGGCAATATGGTGGGTGACCATTAAAACAGTGACATTATGTCTAGCGGCTAACGCTTTAACGATTGATAGCATCTCTTCCCGAAGCACCGGGTCGAGTGCGGAAAACGGCTCATCAAGCAGCAATAATGGTTTTCTCTGTACAAAACAGCGCGCTAAAGCAACACGCTGCTTCTGTCCGCCTGATAATTGCTTCGGAAAACGGGCTAATAATGGCTCAATACCGACCTGTTTAGCAATAGCCGCTACCTGCTGATATTGCTGAACATTAAGTTTAAGCCCCGGGTGTAATCCTAAGCCAATGTTATCGGCAACACTGAGATGCTCAAATAAATTCTTTTCCTGAAACAAGATAGCTAAGGGCCGTTGGTGAGGTTGCATATTTACCACAGATTGACCGGCAATCAGAATATCGCCACTTGCCGGGGTTATAAATCCGGCTGCTAAGTTCAATAAAGTACTTTTACCTGCTCCGCTTCCGCCTAACACGGCAACAATCTGCCCCTTTTCGATATCAAGGTTAAAATGGAACTTTTCCTGCTGATACTGATAGATTACATTATCAAATTTGAGCATATTCACCTCAAGCCGCGGTGGCTTACCAAAGTTGTTTTCTAATCATGAGTTTTTCGAACACTGCAAATATACCGACACTAAAAACCAATAGAAACAGAGAAACAACGGCTGCGGACTGCATCTGGTAACTACCGAGTAACTGAAAGAGATAAAGCGGCAACGTTCTAAAATCTTGGCTGCCAAACAGTGCGATAGCGCTCAAGTCCCCGATCGACAAGACAAAACTGATCGAGAACGCATGCGTGATAGGTTGTTTTATCGCTTGCCATTCTACAAGATAGAAACGTGAAAAACCGGACATACCTAAACTGGCACATAATTGCTCATATTGCTCGGCGATCTGCAGCATCGGCTGAGCCAGTGTTTTTATGACATAGGGTAGCGCCATTAATGCATTGACCAGGATCACAATCACAATGGCGAACTGAGAGATATCGGTTAGGCTTCTCAGCAACAGAAAAACCCCCGTACTAATCACCAGACCGGGGGTAACTAAAATAATAGTGCCAATCAGCTCTAACCTATCGGCCCGGAAATGTAAGCCGCTTAACCGCCAGCAACGGCTGCTAATCAGAATTAAAAAACCGCCAATCAGGGCAATAAAGGCGGCAAAGGTAGCCACTAACAATGAGTTTGTCAGGGCTTGCCAAAAGGCGCTATCACTAAGAACATCAATTAATTGTGCATTGACACCACTAATAACCACCATCAGAAGCGGCGGGATCACCAACAGAACAGCCAAGAGAATCCAGCCTGTATCCCAGCATTTATCACGCAGGCTATCATTAAACAGGGTAAAAGCATGCGGCATAGTATTACTTACTACAGCAAGGGAGTGGGAAAAACGCTGGATCAGCATCACCAGCGCGCCGCAAAGCAACATCTGCCATAGCGCTAACAGCGCGCCGGACTGCAGATCAAAATCAAACTTAATCGCCTGATAAATTGCCAGCTCAATGGTTGTCGCCTTAGGCCCTCCACCCAATGCCATCACGGTCGCAAAACTGGTAAAACAGAGCATAAACACCAATCCGCAGACATGTGGAAGTTGCTGGCGCAGACAAGGCCATTCAACCAGTTTAAACTTATTCCAATGACTGATACCTAAATGGGCCGCGAGTTTATGCTGCTCCACGGGAATAGACTGTAAAGACTGTAATAACAGACGCGCAGCAAAAGGAAGGTTAAAAAAGATATGCGCTAACAGTATGCCGTTCAGACCATAAATTGAAAAGGGTAATGATTGCTCAAAGTGCTGCAACCATTGGGCAATCAAACCGCTATTACCATAGATGGCCAACAAGCCGAAAATACCGACTAATACAGGTAAGACCAGAGTGGTGGCAAACAGCTTTAATAATAACACCTTACCAAAAAAATCACGGCGCGATAGAGCATGGGCAACAGGTATAGCCAGGCCAACACTTAATAAAGTCGACAGAAATGACTGATAAAAGCTGAACTGAGTCACATGGCGGTAATAGGCATCCTGCCACAGGAAAGCAGGATTAAAAGTGGATGAATGTACTAATAATCCGGCAATCGCTGCAACCACAAAAACAAGAATGCCCCCGGCGGTGAACAAGCCGGGCAGCAACTGCCGTTTTATCGTCATCAGTAAATAGCGTTTAATTGATTAAAGCGTTGCGCCATTCTCTCACCCACGCTTTGCCATGCTCTGCAATATCTTTCGCCGGAAAAGAAAAAGACTCGGCCGGCACAGTTAATTGTGTAAATCCGTCCGGCAGGACAACATCCGTCACCGGGTACATCCAGTTGCCGGTCGGTATGGCTGACTGAAATTCTTCGCTGACAATAAAGTTCAAAAACTGCTCTGCCAGTTTAGGGTTATGGCTGCTTTTAACCTTTGCCGCCACTTCAACCTGCGCATAATGCCCTTCTGCAAAGTTAGCTGCTGCATACTGATCGTTTTGCTCGGCAATGATATGGTAAGCAGGAGAGGTTGTATAGGAAAGCACCATATCGGCCTCTCCTTTTAAAAACATGCTGTAAGCTTCTGACCAGCCCTTAGTGACGGTAACTGTCTTTTCCGCCAGCATCCGCCAGGCTTGAGCGGCGTTATCCGCATACACCCACTTCATCCACAGCATTAACCCCTGTCCCGGCGTTGAAGTGCGTGGATCTTGATAGATAATCTTCAGATCATTACGTTTTTCGACCAGTTCTTTTAGACTCTTAGGCGGGTTAGGCAGTTTTTCTTTATTGTATACAAAGGCAAAATAACCATAATCAAAAGGAACAAAAGTTTTATCTTCCCATCCACCCGGTAAGATAAGCTTAGAAGTATCAACTTGATGATCCATTAACAACCCTGTCTTTTTTGCTTCCTCAAGAAGATTATTATCCAAACCGAGCAGCACATCTGCCTTACTGTTTTTACCTTCTAAACGCAACCGGTTTAACACTGAAACACCGTCGTCTAGAGCAACCAACTCAAGCTCACAGGCGCATTCTGCTTCAAACGCTTTTTTTATTTTCGGGCCCGGCCCCCACTCAGAGGCAAAGGAATCATAAGTATAAACAACCAGTTTCTCGGCTGCAGCGGGCATTGAAAGGGTTGCTGAAATAGCAATTGCAGAAAGGACTCTTTTCATTATGCACTCCATCTATAGTAGTGATAAAGGCATAAGAAAAATGCTGATCATTAACAAATATTGACAAGCTCAATTCCTACGCCAGTATTACCTGGTTCAGGTATACGGGTTTTATCTCAGCCTGCAAACAAGCACCCCGTTGAGAAGCTTTATTGTATACCCAAAAGAAAGTTGAATCACTATCGCTGTTGCTAATATTATTTGTTGCTGTTCACTGTTCGAACGACTGAGGTTAGCCTGATAGCCATTCCATAACTATGAATAGCAAATCTGATCATTATCTATTCATTTATACTTCTAAAAACAGATACTAGCCAGGTTATTGATTTGTACGGTGCGGCAAAATAAACGGCAGCTTGGTGTAATAAGTGAAGAATGCTTATGACGCCAGACTGCCTAAGTTGTTCCATTTTCAGGAAAATAATAATATTGATGCATTCATATTATTAGCGGTTACGATCGGACTCAGAAGAAAAGTGATAATTGATATTAACCCTCCCTCTATACACTATGTTACCCTGCTCATTCATTAATTCTTGAACAGTCACATAACCACTTTCAAGATTCACACTGCTTCTTTCTTTAGCGCTCATAAACCCCGCGACTCCGATTTTATCAGCTAGTTGTGCGCCGCTTGAGTTTTTCAAATCTTGTAATGTTTCAAAGCCAAGTGCATAGGCTTTATCTTTGCTGGCAACATCCGTTGTTTCAATCACCTCATAACGACTATTATGATCATAATTGCCTTGAATAACTTTTGCAGCGTAAGCACTTGCAGCAAGTAAAAGTAGTGATGACAGTAGAATTAAGGTTCTTGCCATTGATGATACCATAACCAGGCTTCTTGTCGTTGTATTCATTTGTTTATCCTCTTGCGGCCATTTATACATTATAAGTGTAGTAACCACAGACCTCTACACAAGTCAAACACACAAATTATTTAACAAATTATTAACATCAAGACAGCTTTTTTGACCTTGATAAGGCACTAAAAAATGACAGTAAGCCTCAGCTTGCCCACTTCGAGCTGCTCATCGCTTCAAGTGCTTAAACGAAAAAACCCCAGCCTTCGTTCGAAGACTGGGGTTTATCGTTATTAGGCGCTTGGCGATGGTCAGGACTCGCGATACTCGCCTACTCTCGAGCAGGTCATACCTAA
>JBFGZH010000015.1:0-19168 GCA_041586895.1 Psychromonas sp.
ATTTGTTCGTGCTTTATACAAGGCAGAGCCTGCGTAGTGTAGTTGCTCTACATAAGTAGGCGATAACGCATACGATCGCGCGAACAAATGCTGCCCTACGGGTTCATCTAAAAGCATCCTGCGCTGCGTTGCTCAAAGTTCACATAGAATAACTATGCTTCGCTCCTCGCGCCTGCCCAGAATGCTTTTAGTTTGAATGAAATTTGTACTCGAAAGGTCAATAGACCCTAATATTCCAATCTTTCTAAATGCCAGTGATTAAAGCGCGGCATCACCATTATCAGCAGTAAACTGCTGGCACTTCCTCCGAGCAATAGGACGACCGCGTCAGGGGCGGTTAATTCCGTTTGCTGGAGTAACCCCGCCAGCAGTGCGGCGCCACTCATTTGAATGCAACCTAACACCGCCGTAGCGGTACCCGCGCGCTTAGCAAATGCGCTCAGTGCCATGCTGGTAGCGGGCCCGAGTAATAGCGCAAAGCCAATGCATAGCAACATCATAGGTAACATAAAGCTCAATGCACCGGATAACCCCGCACTTGCCCCCCATTGTTGCGCAGCCAGTTGCAATAGCGCGGAGGTTAACAAACAAAACAAGGCGATCATCACCGTCAAACGATTACCATGTCGTTTGATCACCTGCGGCGCTGCAAAACAAGCCGCGATATTCACCAGCGCATTTACCCCGAATAAGGTAGTAAAAGTCAGCTCTGAAACACCAAGCTCTCTTATTAACCAATCAGGCGCGTAGGATACATAAGTTAAAATCGATGCCATACCCGCCATACAGATAAGCGCGTAAAACAGAAAATGCGCATCTTGCAGCACGGATTGAAAACGAGCCCAGCGATATAAGGCACCCGAGCTATCGGTATTTTCAGGTCGAGTTTCAGGTAAGCGAGCAATAACAATAAACAATACCACAAGCGCAAACAGGGTCATAAAGACAAAAGTTGAACGCCAGCCGAACTGTAATGCCAGTATGCCTCCCAGGGTTGGTGCCAAAGCCGGAATAATACAGATCATGCCATTCAGGTAGCTGTAATAATGTGCGCCTTGTTTAGCGCTAAAACTATCGCGCACCGCACTAAAGACCACAATAGAAGTCGCACAGGCAGCAATCCCCTGTAATACGCGAGCAAATTGCAGCCAGATAAACGCCTCTGCCAGCACGGCTAATAAACTGCTGACGATATAAAGGCAGATACCGGCAATAGCAACGGGACGGCGCCCGTATCGATCGGCAAGCGGACCAAGCAAAATCTGCCCCACGCCCATAGCAAACAGAAACAACACCAGGGTGGACTGTACTTCACTCAGGGAAATATTAAATTCGCTGGCCATAACCGGCATTGATGGTAAGTAGATATCGATAGCCAGCGGGCTTAACACCACCATCGACATTAATACAGGTAATATATTGCGACGCATCATCTTCCTCAACTAAAACAGTAATAAGCTTTTCTGAAGTTTACGCAATATATGATATGAATCATAATGGTGTAATTTCAAAAGCTAATTTCCTTTAAGGAATATCTATGAACTTTGATAGCCTCGCAAAGCTTGACCTTAACCTTTTGCTTATTCTACAAATATTACTGGAAGAGGAGAGCGTTACCCGGGCAGCGAATCGCCTCCATCTCAGTCAGTCGGCATTAAGTAAAAGCCTGAACAGACTGCGGGAGATGCTCGATGATCCGCTTTTTTCACGTAGCGCGCATGGCCTGAAACCGACGAGCCATGCATTGCAGTTAAAAGCACAGTTACCCGTTCTTTTACAAGGTTTATACCAACTCACCCTGCCGCCAAGCTTTGCCCCGGCAACAAGCCTGCGCCACTTCTCTTTTGCTATTATAGAAAGTGCCTATGAGACATTATTCCCCTCTTATACCAGCCCCTTACTCAATCAGGCGCCCAATATAACCCTGGATATTTATGGCTGGACGGAGAAATCGATGCAGGATCTGCAGCAAGGGCAAATTGACTTTGCTATTACCGCTCGGGATCTTCATCCTATCTCAGATTACCGGCTTAATAATCTTCCTGAAGGCATCGTTCAGAGGCACTTATTTACCGATCAGCTGATCTGTTTAGTACGCAAAAATCACCCGCTGCTTGCGACCCTGGAAAATGGCACATGGAATTTAGATACCTATCTGCAAATGTCCCATCTCCAGGTCAGGTGTGAAGGTAAGGAGTGGTGGGCATTAGATTACCACCTGGCAGAATCAGGACAGCATCGCCGTATCAGCTGCACTCTGCCTGACTTTTACGGTGCCGCCAGCGTTTGCGCCAATAGCGACCTTATTTTTACTCTGCCATCACAGTTTGCGCCGCATGCTCAAAAACTGCATTCCCTGGCGCAGCTTCCTCTGCCCATAGCATTTACCCCCATAGTCTATCTGTTGTTATGGCACAAACGTAATAATAATGAGCCGGGGCATCAATGGATCCGCGATACCATCTGTGAGAATGTAGCACAAGTCGTCCAGGCGACGGCTAAGCAGTGATTACTTTAATGCTTGCTTTACCCCGTTAATATATTCAGGGTACTGGGCAATATCGTTATGCCCTGCACCGCTGACGACAATCACCTCAATGAGTTGCTCGCCGAATTCGGCGCTTAACCCTTCGCTTCTTTGCCGCGGGATCACCCGATCCTGCTCCGCAATAAACATATAGGTTGGCGCGCTAATCTCTTTCACCCTGTTGATGGACTGAAACTTATCCTTAAGCAGCAGGGAGACAGGAAACATCCAGTAGAGCTGCTTAGCGACATTTTCAATACTGTCAAAGGGCGTCACCAGAATAAGTTTTTCCACCGCTCGCTGAGCCGCGACATAGGTGGCAACCCCTGAGCCAAGACTTCTACCCATTAAAGAGATCTGCTTATGTTTAACCTTAACGTAATCAAAAACGGCCAGCGCATCCTGATAAAGGTGCGTTTCGCTGGGCTTGCCGCTGCTTTTACCGTAGCCTCGGTAGGGAATTAAATAGACGCTGTAACTGGGCAGCTGTTCGCTAAAAAATGCGATGTTATTTTCAATGCTTTCGGCATTACCGCCATAATAGAGCAGCGCTTTTTCCTGCCCCTCATTGACCACCCAGCCGCTCAGCCGCGCGCCATTCGTACGCACACTTATTTCCATGACGCCGCTCACAGTACTGGCAGGTTGCGGAAAATAGATAAGTTTACGCTGCATAACAAACAGCAATAGGCAGAAAAACAGATACAGCAGCAGTATTGTCGTTAAGGTATTTTTCATCGCCGTTTCCCGCCGCGCTTAGCCATAGTTTTATAATAGACTAAACCATAGATAGCGAGATTAACCAGCACGACCAGCACGCCGAGCATAATCTGCAGATGCGGGGTCAAATTACTCGGATAAATGATAGGCAGCAGATAGTACTCGATAAATCCCTGCTGATATCCCGTCATGCCGGCCGCTTCCCGCAAATAGTTTTCCAGCGGAGTCAATGGACAAACCCAGCCTCTAAAACTGCTCAGTGCCGCCCAGATCAGCGCAGGAAGATGGACAACAATAAGCGCACGGCGCAATATCAGCAATAGCCCGCCAAGAAGGACAAAAGCGATAAACAGCAGATGCACTATCAGCACTAAATCTGCCAGTAGCAGGTAAATCATGATCTCTAGCACCCCCACAAACAAAACTCGCCTGTGTTTTATACAACTATGGCTAAGGTATGCAATCTCCGCCAATAATACACAATAATCTGACATCTGAAATGACAGGCTGTTTTATCGCTTATTTCAGCGGCACCGCAGAGTTACAGTAAACAACGCATGGAATTTTCAAACTAGCATTTAGGGCCTTATTAATAAATACAGCCAGCGCATCCAATGCCCGCTGCAAATGTGTTTGCTGGCTGAAGCCGCTTTTTACTCCTTGTTTAAAGCATCATCAAGCCATTGCCAGTGCTAAACGGAGGGACGCTATCAGCAACAGGAGACAACCGCGTATAGTAAGAGGTAAAGCGCATTGCTTTGCTTAGCAGCCCCAAGTACTTATTTTATCTAAAAAATGTAACTCACACTTCTCTTATTCACGCTTGTCTTTTGCTCAATATGACTTATATTGGCTTTTAGTGTAAGTTATTTTAACAAACAACTCTGCAAGCTCACTTTAATCTCAATTAAAACTGCTTGATGAGCAGCTTTCCTGCCTGAATAGCTAATTGTGCCCTCTACTATTAGTGCTCAATTATAGAGGATGAGTAATGAATGATATTTTAATTGAATCTGTTGGCGCCTTATTGGCGGGCCTTATCCTCTGGGTCTTAACCTACCACATGGGTATTAAACGCGCTCTTCAGCTGCCTGGCTCTAAATTTATTCTCTCTGGCTTTGCCCTGCTTTTTTTCGGTATGTTGATCGATATTACCGATAATTTTCCGCAATTGAATCATCTTGTCGTCATTGGTGACACCGCAACTGAAGCGTTCCTGGAGAAGGTGATTGGCAACTTACTCGGCCTACTCTTAATGGCAATTGGCTTTTACCAGTGGCTGCCTGCTGTCATAAAGCTTGATCAAGCACAAAACGAACTCAAACGCTTCAATATTCAGCTTGATAAGCGTGTGCAAAAACGCACCGCAGCACTGGAAAATATTAACCAGCGTTTATACACTGAAATTGGCAAACGTAAAATTTCCGAACATAAACTTAAAAAACAGGCTTTATTTGATCAATTAACCAATCTGCCTAACCGAACCTTAGCCTATGATCGCCTGACTCAGCTTATTGGCGAAGCTAAACGCACGAATAAAAAAATCGCCATTTTATTTATTGACATCGATGACTTTAAAAAAGTGAATGATGCGCTGGGCCATGAAACAGGCGACCAACTTTTATGCCAAGCGGCAAAACGCTTATCTGCCGAAATTCGTCGCAGTGATACGCTAGCTAGGTTTGGAGGAGATGAGTTTATTGTTATTCTAGGGGGCTTTTCTGACGTTGATGAAATCACCCCTATAATTGAAAAACTGCTCAATCAATTTAGAACCCCATACCTAATTAACAATCATGAGTTGCTCTTGACTATCAGTCTTGGTATCTCCGTATTTCCTGATGATGGCGCATTGGCCGCAACACTACTTCGTAAAGCTGATTCGGCTATGTATCACTCTAAAGAGTTCGGACGAAACACCTACTCTTATTTTACCGATGAAATGAATGCCAATATTGCACGCAGACTGAAACTGGAAGAGCAGATGTACGGCGCACTTGCCCGCAATGAGTTTACTGTCTACTACCAGCCACAAATCAATATTAGCAGTAAGAGAGTTAGCGGAACAGAAGCCCTCCTGCGTTGGTCTAATCCTGCATTAGGAGATATCTCTCCGGCTGAATTTATTCCGCTCGCCGAGCAGACAGGCATCATTGTACAATTGGGGGAATTTGTTTTACACAGAGCGATCCGCGATACAGCTGAGTGGCAACAAAAATATGATGCAAACTTAACTGTCTCGGTTAACTTATCACCACGTCAGTTTAGAGATCCAAACCTGATAAACTATATTGAAGAGACTATTAAAAAACACCTTTCTTCTGGGCGCAGCTTGGAATTAGAGATCACAGAAGGTGTCTTGATGCGAGGCTACCGCTATATCGATGATGCACTGAAAAGGCTGAAGGCACTAGGGGTAAATATTGCAATGGATGATTTTGGTACGGGTTACTCCTCTCTTAGCTATTTGCGAAAATTCCCCTTTGACATATTAAAAATTGATAAAAGCTTTATTGACAATGTAGCGCATAAGTCACCTGACCTGACATTGGTAAAAGCAACAATTGCGATGGCGCATGGACTTAATTTAGCAGTCGTCGCTGAAGGTGTCGAAACAGCAGAACAGCTTACCCTGTTAGAAATGCTCGGCTGTGATTACGCCCAAGGTTATTTTTTCAGTAAGCCAATACCATTTGCTGCAATGGACAAATTTTTACAAGCCTATCATATCGACCACACCCCGCCACGCTCTTTCGTAAGCAGTTGATTGAAATTTTTATTTAAATCAAAACCCTATACCTTAAGCAGATATCGGACAGAGTAACGAACCTGTGCTGCTGACAAAGCATTGTTCAGAGTCGAGCCAGCTCGCAAGCGCTCTCTCTAACTAACGATTTACGTAAAACCTATTTTTTCCTGTGACTATTTACCCGCAACACCTGTCATTACTGGTGTTTTAATGCTTTGCGCTCTACAATAGGCAGCGATTTTCGATTTCCATATTCTTACTTAAACGAATCATTTCATGAATAATTTAAAAAAAACGCGTATACGGCATGCTAAAGGCCCCTTTGCGATGACAGTGGTATACAGTTTTACTGGCGCCGCTATTTTAGCCTCCATTATCTTTTCTCTTTTGTTGTTTCTTTCCATTGATGAAAATCCGTGGATGCAGCTGCTGTTTGGCGCTCTGGCGGTTATTTTTGAATTAGGCAAGTTTTTTGCCTGGTATGAATTTGGCGAACGCATCGCCAGACGCAATTTAATGGCTGCCTTTTCTGCTTTTTCTTTTTATGCCATTCTTGCTGCCATCTCGATTGGCGGCAGTATCGGCGGCATCAATAGTGCCACCAATACCGCGCAGCGCCATGTCGATGTCCAGCAGAGTAAAGTCGCTGCATTTGACCTGCAGATTGCCGCATTGGAAAAACAGATTGATTTAAATAATATTGCCGCGGCAAAGTATATTGAACTCAATCGTATCGCCACCGGCGTTGCGCGCATTCAAAAAGAGAATGCCCAACTGCGCGAGCAACAGGTTGAACTGGCCATGCAAAGAGACAGCTTGCCGGTCGCCAGTCAAGGCTCAGTATTTGGACTGATTGGCAGTATTGCCGACGGCCTTAAAATTGATGCTATGGATGCGCAGCTCGGACTGGTGGTGTTTTTATCTGTATTACTGGATCTTTTCGCCGCCTTTTTTGTCGGCTTAATCGGCGAAGAGCTGAGATTTAAACGCACCTTAGCTGCCAGAGAGCAGTCTGAAATAAGGCTAGTGCAACAGCAGGCGGCCATTGAGCAGACGCTCAGCAGCGAGCAGGCGGCGCAGGCGGCGCAGGATAACAGCGAGTCGCTTGCGCAAAATCCGGCAGCAAGCATTTCGCACTCGGAGCTATTACTGCAAAAAGCACAGGACATACTGCATGCCGGCGAAGTACGCTGCAGCAAAAAAGCGGTGGCTGATAAGCTCGGCATTAACGGTGAGGAAGTGAATCGCCTGTTTTCGGATTTACTGGAAAAAGGTCTGGTGGTACAAAAAGCCAACCGCCATTTCAGCTGGCAAGGCAAAGCAGCCTGAGTGGTAAAAACCATACTTTTAAAAAGGTAGCAAGTTAGTATTGATCTGCGTAAAATGCGATCTCTTTATTTTAGCAACACAGTATGAGCAGCAAATTATGAGTATGAAATTACACGTCAAAACCTGGGGTTGTCAGATGAATGAATATGATTCATCAAAAATGGCCGATCTTTTAAATTCAAGTAACGGTTATATCGCAACCGATAGCGCCGAGGATGCTGATGTTATTTTATTAAATACCTGCTCTATTCGTGAAAAAGCCCAGGAAAAAGTCTTCCACCAATTGGGCCGCTGGAAAAAATTAAAAGATGTTAAACCCAGTCTGATTATTGGTGTCGGAGGCTGTGTTGCCTCACAGGAAGGCAAAGCAATTCGCCGTCGTGCTCCCTATGTGGATATTGTTTTCGGCCCGCAGACCCTGCATCGCCTGCCGGAGATGATTAAGCAGGTACGCGAAGATGAGCGCAGTGTGGTGGATGTCAGCTTTCCAGAAATTGAAAAATTTGATCGTCTGCCTGAGCCGAAAGCGGAAGGTGCAACAGCATTTGTCTCCATTATGGAAGGCTGCTCTAAATACTGTACCTTCTGTATTGTCCCCTATACACGCGGAGAAGAGGTCAGTCGCCCACTTGACGATATTCTATTGGAAGTCGCACAGTTAGCTGAACAGGGTGTACGTGAAATTAATCTGCTCGGGCAAAATGTAAACTCCTACATAGGCGCAACGCATGATGGCGACACCTGCAGTTTTGCTGAATTATTACGTTATGTCGCATCCATTGACGGTATTGATCGTCTTCGTTATACCACCAGTAACCCCATTGACTTTACTGATGATATTATTGATGTTTATAGAGATACCCCGGAACTGGTTGACTTTCTGCACCTGCCCGTACAGGCCGGCTCGGATCGCATCTTAAATCTGATGAAGCGTGGCCATACTGTCGCCCAATATAAAGAGCGCATTGCCGCATTAAAAGCAGTCCGCCCGAATCTTACGCTAAGTTCAGATTTTATCGTCGGTTTTCCCAATGAAACCGATCAAGACTTTGAGCAGACTATGGATCTGATCAATTATATCGGCTTTGATACCAGTTACAGCTTTATCTACAGTCAACGTCCGGGCACCCCGGCTGCAGATATGCCCGATGATGTCTCCCTGGAAACTAAAAAACAGCGTTTAGCCATTCTTCAGGAGCGTATCCACCAGCTTTCACAACAAATCGGCCGGCGCATGGTCGGTACTGTACAGCGTATTTTAGTGGAAGGCCCGTCACGTAAAAATATTATGGAGCTATGCGGACGCACTGAAAATAACCGCATTGTCAATTTTGAAGGGGATCATCGCTCTATCGGTGGTTTTGTCGATGTTGAAATCACTGAAGTACATGCTAACTCTATTCGCGGTAAATTTATCCGTGGTGAAGCGGAGATGAACCTGCGTGAATCTATCCGTCCCGGCGATATTGTTAATAAACATGAAGAAACGCTTGGCGTTACAACATTTACTCCAGAATAAATAAAAGGCATTAATTATTTTGAATACAAAACTGACCACTGTGCATCTTGATCTGGTACCGGAAGATACGCGCCGTCTGGCAATTTTATGCGGTGCATTTGATGACAATATTAAACAGATTGAACGTCGTTTAGGTGTTGAAATCGTATACAAAAATGCGCACTTTCAAATCGTCGGTGAACATCGCTACGCACAGGCCTGTGTGGATCTGTTAAAAGATCTGTATATCGAAACACAAACCGTCAAGGGTAAGGTAGCAGAGCTATCTGCCGAGAATGTGCATCTGGCCCTGCAGGCACTGTTTTCAAACCATCGCTTATTAGAAGTAAAACCTGCTAACGAGCAGCCAAGCTACCAGAGCCTGTCGATTAAAACCAAGCGCGGCGTAATTAAACCGCGCGGTGAAAATCAAAGCAAATATGTTAATCATATCTTAAGCAATGATATCAGTTTTGGCATCGGTCCTGCCGGCACCGGCAAAACCTATTTAGCCGTGGCCTGCGCAGTAGAAGCCTTAGAGCGCCAGGAGGTACGCCGTATTCTGCTTACCCGCCCTGCCGTTGAAGCCGGTGAAAAACTGGGTTTTCTGCCTGGCGATCTATCCCAAAAAGTAGATCCCTACCTGCGCCCTTTATATGACGCGCTGTTTGAAATGCTCGGTTTTGAAAAAGTAGAAAAACTGATTGAAAAAAATATCATCGAAATTGCCCCGCTGGCTTATATGCGCGGTAGAACGCTGAATGATGCCTTTGTGATTTTAGATGAAAGTCAAAATACCACCATTGAACAGATGAAGATGTTTTTAACCCGTATCGGCTTTAATTCCACTGCGGTCATCACAGGTGATATCACCCAGATCGATTTGCCCCGCCATCAAAAATCAGGCCTGCGTCATGCCATTGAAGTATTATCTGACGTTGAAGATATCAGCTTTAGCTTCTTCCTCGCCGATGATGTTGTCCGTCACCCTGTGGTGGCGCGTATTGTTAAAGCCTATGAAGCCTTTGATCGCAAAACAGAGATTGCGGCAAGCGAACAGGAAAACAGCTGATGGAGCTGTTTGTTGATTTACAAATTGCCAGCGGCGATGAGAGCGCATTACCGCAGCTGGCCGACATTGAGCAATGGGTGCGAGCAGCCATTATCGCTGCCTCATCGCGCAGCATAGAAGAAGCGGAATTAACCGTGCGTATTGTCGATAATCAGGAAAGTCAGCAGTTAAATTATCAATATCGACACAAAAACAAGCCGACTAATGTGCTCTCATTTCCTTTTCAAAATCCTCCGGGAATGACATTGCCTTTACTCGGTGATCTGGTAATCTGTAAAAATGTCGTTGAAGGTGAAGCTGTTGAACAAAATAAAAGCTTAACTGAACATTGGGCGCATATGCTTATTCATGGTACCTTACACCTGTTGGGTTATGATCATATCGATCCCCAGGAAGCTGTAGAAATGGAAAGTCTGGAAATCCAGTTGCTTGAAGAACTGGGCTTTAGCGATCCTTATTTAACTGAAAAAGAGTAAATATAATTAATGCCGGATGACAAGATAGCAATACAAGATGCTAATAAAAATGGTCTGTTTGATAAAATAGGTCACTTTTTTCAAGGTGAGCCGAAAAATCAAAGTGAATTACTAGAAGTCATTGATGATGCGAAACAACGCCAGATTATTGATCATAAAACCAAAGAGATGATCAAAGGCGTATTAGACGTATCCAAATTACGGGTTCGGGATATTATGATCCCGCGCTCACAAATGGTCACCCTGGGACTGCATCAGAGCGTTGATGAGTTTCTTCCGCAATTAATCGAATCAGCGCACTCACGCTTTCCGGTGATCACTGAAGATAAAGATCATATCGTCGGCTTATTACTGGCAAAAGACCTGCTTAAATTCGGCTTTAGCCAGCAGTCCGATGACTTTAAAATTGAGGATATACTCAGAGAAGCCGTGGTGGTGCCTGAAAGTAAGCGCCTGGATACCTTGTTGAAGGAGTTTCGCTGTCAGCGTTACCATATGGCCATTGTTGTTGATGAGTATGGCGGTGTATCCGGACTGGTCACTATTGAAGATATTTTAGAAGTCATTGTCGGTGAAATCGAAGATGAATTCGATGATGTTGATGTTGATGAAATTCGCCAGATAGGTAAAAAAACCTATACCGTTAATGCGCTTACTGCAATTGATGATTTTAATGACTACTTCGCCACCGATTATAGCAGCGATGAACAGGATACTATTGGCGGCTTGCTGATCCACGAACTCGGTCATCTGCCCGGTCGCGGAGAAAGCATCACTATCGGTGAACATAAGTTTAAAGTCACTAACGCCGACAGCCGCCGTTTAATACAGCTGCAGGTACGTATTCCCAAAGAGCTGAAGCGTATTGATCAGTAAGCTAAGCGACAAGCTGGATCGTTTTACCCGGCATCTTCCCGGACAACTGCTAAGCGCCGCTGTTTTAGGGGCGCTGCAGGTCTTTGCTTTTGCCCCCTTTGAGCAGTTCTGGATCCTTTATCCCTCGATAGTCGGCTTTTTGTTATTGCTGAAGCAACTGCAGAAAAGCACCAGGCGCTACTTTTTAGTCTGTTATACCTTCTGCATCGCCATGTTTCTGGCTACCATTCACTGGGTTTATGTCAGCATGGATCTTTTTGGCGGTATGCCGAGCATCGTCAGTATGCTCTTGATTGTCCTCTTAGCGGGTTATCTGGCGATATTTCCGAGCACGGCATTATGGGCCAGCACGCGTTTTCAACACTTTTCAGACAGTGCTCGCTATCTGTTAATCATTCCTGTCTTATGGCTGATTGGCGACTGGCTACGCGGTTACCTTTTAACCGGCTTTCCCTGGGCTTATTTAGGTTATAGTCATGCTGCTACCCCATTAGCCGGCTTTGCGCCTATTTTAGGCGTGCAGGGGATCACCCTGGCGATTATGATAATTTGCGGCGCTCTCACCCTGCTGATTGAAAAACAACAAATACTCTTAAGCACTGTGCTGATTGGCGGCTTGCTGATAACCGCCACACTATTACAAAAACAACAATATACGCAGCTGCAACCTGCCGTACTGGTTACTTTGGTACAGGGCAATATCGATCAAAATGAAAAATGGAAACAAGATCAGCTCTACCCATCACTGCTGAAATACCTCGATCTCAGTGAAAGCAAACATCCGCAACAACCTGAACTGATTATCTGGCCGGAATCGGCAATCGCCGCCCTGGAGATTGATATGCAGGAGTTTTTACAGCCGCTTTCAAACAATCTGGCCAGCGCCAATAAAACCCTAATCAGCGGCATTATCGGCTACAATTTAGCCACAGATGAGTACTACAACAGCATTATCAGCTTAGGAAAATTACCTGCCGGCCAGCATTACTCACTCAGCAGCCCGAACCGCTATCAAAAACATCAACTCTTACCTATTGGTGAATTTGTTCCCTTTGAGGATTTTCTCCGTCCGCTCGCGCCCTACTTTAATTTACCTATGTCAAGCTTCCAGCGCGGTGAGCAAATTCAGCCTAATTTACAAAGCGCAGAAAGCCGGTTAGCCGCAGCTTTATGTTATGAAATCGCCTTTTCCGAACTGCTGCGCAAAAATATCGATGAAAAAACCGGTCTGCTGCTCACCCTGAGCAATGATGCCTGGTTTGGTCACTCTATTGGCCCGGCGCAACACCTGCAGATTGCACAAATGCGTGCTATTGAATTTGCCCGTCCCTTACTACGCAGTACCAATAACGGTATTACCGCTATTTTTGACAGCCGTGGCCATGAATTAGGCAGACTCCCCGCAAATACAGCAGCAGCATTAACGCAAAAAGTGCAGCCAGCCTTCGGCAACACCCCCTATCAGACTTATGGCGCACTGCCTCTATACCTATACTGTTTACTGATATTGGCCGGCAGTGTTTTTTACTCGCTAAAGACCCGCGACCGACAGAGTAATTATTCACTCAAGGCGAAATAAACAGGCAACTTTTCACAAAGCACTGACAGCCCACAAATAAAACAAAAACTAATATTAAATCAGCTATTTAAACAGCAAGCTGGTAAAATAACAGGCTCTTCTGCAGCAACATGCCGTTTGCCGAAGCAAAGCTCAGTATGATGATGGGGCAGAGATATTCATTTTTTAAAAGTATTGGCTAGGAATTTTTATGTTTTTAAATAAAGCAGCACTGATCACTACACTCTCTCTTTTTTTCTGCAGCGCCTGTGTCAGCACCAAAGATTATCAAGCGCAACAGGCACAAATAAGTAGCCTGCAGGCTGAACTGCTACAAGTAAAAGAAAGCAATCAACAGATACAAAGTGAATTAACAATATGCACTAGCAGCTTGGAAAACAGTTTAAACAGTTTGGCAGGCGGCCAAAACAGGATTGATGAATTAACCCGCTTAGTAGAAAAAACAGAGCAGCAAAGCAGAAAAAAAATAGCCGCAGCCACTTCCGCCTGCAACAAAAAGGTGACCAAAGTACAGGATAAGACACTACTTGGCGAGAGCGAATGGGTGTACATTTCAAAGCTGAAAAACAACTACAGGGCGAGAGTTGATACGGGTATTGCTAATTCGTCCATTAATGCTTCGACAATAGAGCGTTTTGAACGTGATGGTGAAAAATGGGTACGTTTTACTCTGAACCATGAACAAGCAGCGGAGCCGCAAACGATTGAAACAAAGATTGAGCGTATTGTAAGAATGGCACAATCAACTAATCTTGAAGAAGGGAGTGAACGACGCGTTGTTGTTAAACTGCATGTGCGTATTGGTGATATTAGCCAGCAGACAGAGTTTACGTTAAATGCTCGCTCGCAGATGGAATATCCGGTGTTAATCGGGCGTGCTTTTATGCGTGATATTGTATTAGTTGACGTCAGTAAAGAATATATCCACCCGAAATACAAAACTAACTAGTAGGGGCTATTGATGAATGCGCGTATTTTCTTTTATCTGTTGGTGGCTGGCCTGTTTCTTTTGGGCATATTTCAAACGGTACAACGCCATATTCTCTTTGATATTCCCTGGTTGCCGGGAGAAACGCGCAGTATCTGGAATATTGATGCCAAGATCACTTTTGATGCGCAAGGTGAAGCCGTCATTGCCTCACTCACGACACCTAAAGCACAAGCCGGTTTTACGCAAATCAGCGAAAATGCAGCATCCCCGGGTTACGGGCTGTCATTTATAAATGACAATCACACGCCGCAAGCGCAATGGACAATTCGTAAAGCCTTCGGAAAACAGACCCTCTATTATAATACCCAGCTGCTTGTCGATGAACAAAGCACCGATCCGCAACCAAGGAGAATGCCCGCCTTATACGACAAAGTATACGATGCCGCGGATCTGGCTGCAAAAACTGAAATTATCAAATCCGCCATGGCAACCAGTGCCGATGCCTTTAGTTTTACCCGCGAACTGTTAAAAGTACTGAACGCTGAAAATCCCAATCAAAACGTCAGCCTGCTTTTAACTTCTAAAGCAGATAAAAGTGAATTATTGATCGCCTTATTAAATGAAGCCGACATTCCCGCCAAGAAGATTGGGGCACTGGCCCTGGAAGATGGTCGTCGTCGTCAGCACTTACAGCCGCTAGTTGAGGTCTTTCAGGAAAAAAAAGGGGTTATAACCTCTCGCCTGTTTGATGCCAACAGCGCAGCAGCACTGAACCGCAATAACCTGCTTTTATGGGATCAGAGCGGCACAGCCTTATTTGAATTAGTGGGCGGTAAAAACTCCAAAGTCAGCTTCGCCATGATAAAACAGGAGCAGCCGGTATCAGCAGCGGTTTTGCAAAAAAATGAAAATGAACACCTGTTTAACTTCTCCATCCATAGTCTGCCGGTCGAAGATCAATCTCTATTTAAAGGCATTCTCATGATCCCGCTCGGCGTTTTAATTGTGGTGCTGATGCGGGTGTTGGTCGGCATTAAAACATCCGGCACCTTTATGCCGGTTTTAATTGCGATGGCCTTTATTCAAACCAGCCTTATCACCGGCTTAATCGGCTTTATTCTTTTAGTGACTGTCGGTTTATTTATCCGCTCCTACCTGTCACACCTTAATTTACTGCTGGTCTCGCGCATCTCCACTGTCATTATTATGGTTATTTTATTAATTGCCCTATTTGGGGTACTGTCCTACAAACTCGGCCTGACTGAAGGACTGAAAATCACCTTTTTTCCTATGATCATTCTCTCCTGGACAATTGAACGTATGTCCGTTTTATGGGAAGAAGAAGGCGCAAAAGAGGTTATCGCGCAAGGTGGCGGCAGTTTAATTGTTGCGGTACTTGCCTACTTTGTAATGAGTAATGAAGTGACCCGGCACCTGATGTTTAATTTTATCGGCCTGCAGTTTGTGGTGATGTCCCTGGTGCTCTTGCTCGGTAGCTACACCGGCTACCGCCTGCTCGAGTTACGTCGTTTTAAGCCTTTGGCAGAGCAGGATTAAACCATGTTTTTTTGCAGTCCATTCAAATTAAAAGAGAAAGGTATTTTAGGTATGAACCGGCGTAACAGCGCTTATATCGGCCGTTATAATCCGCGTAAACTCTACCCCCTGGTTGATAATAAACTGAAAACAAAAATCATCGCTCACGATGCTAATGTAACAACCCCCGCCTTATTGGGTGTTATTTCCATGCAGGCAGAAGTACAGAATATCGAATCTTTTATTAAGGATACTGCCGGTTTTGTCATTAAACCGGCTAAAGGCAGTGGCGGTAAGGGGATTTTAGTGATCACTAAAATCGAAAACGGGTGTTACTTTAAGGCCAATGGTCACGAAGAGAGCCTCTCGGAAATTAAGCGCCATGTTACCGATATTCTTGCCGGACTTTTTAGCTTGGGCGGCAGTATCGATGTTGCTGTTATTGAGGCTTTAATTCAGTTTGATAATGCCTTTGACGGTTTTAGCTTTGAAGGCGTGCCGGATGTGCGGGTGATCGTTTTTAAAGGTTTTCCGGTGATGGCAATGATGCGCCTTTCCACTGCGGCGTCCGATGGTAAAGCGAACTTGCATCAGGGAGCTGTCGGAGTCGGTATTGATATTGCCACTGGTAAAGCCCTGCATGCGGTACAGTTTGATCGCCCGGTCCACTATCACCCAGATACCCGTAAAGATCTTAAAACTTTAGCCGTGCCCAACTGGAACCGCCTGCTTTATTTAGCCGCCAGCTGTTACGAGATGTCCGGTATGGGCTATTTGGGAACGGATATGGTACTGGATCGGGATTTAGGGCCTATGTTGCTGGAGTTAAATGCCCGTCCCGGCCTGGCGATTCAAACGGCTAATGGACAAGGTATTTTACCACGCTTAAAGCTCATTGAAAGCTTGGGAGATGAGCATCATATGAGCCCTGCCCAGCGCATCAGTTTTTGCCAAAAGCATTTTTCTTTGTTATCAAGGTGACTGCGCTTAACTACGCAGTAAATGCACAGTAGCATATACTTGATAAGCAAAGTGGCAGAAATGTCCTGCCACTATCGCAGCAGCAAGCCCTGACCCTTGTAAATTGTTTTTAATAAAAACAGACAAGAAGTACCACAAAGGAGTCTAAAATGAGCGTTCAAGAAAAAACAGCCGTGCAGTTAAGCGCAAAATGTACTGAGATTTCAGAATTACTGGAAGCGATGATCCTGGCCTTAGAACTACGTGGTTGCGAAAAGCATGATAAGTTAATTAAACGCGCCCTGCTGATGCAGAAGCAACTTAAAGAGCTGCAGGAGAATGCATAACCCTTTAACGGCGCTGATAATCCGTTATATTGTTCAACGCCCTGCTTAAGGACTGCTGGCATGCCACCTATACTCATCAATTTTAAAGGATACTATGTTTAACTGGAATAATATTGATACTGTGCTTTTAGATATGGATGGCACCCTATTGGATTTGCGCTTTGACAACCAGTTCTGGCAGCACCACCTGCCCTGCGAAGTCGCCCGCCAGGAAAACATATCCTTGCAGCAGGCAAAACAGAAGATGGCCGCACAATACAATGCCGTTAAGGGTAGCCTGGACTGGTACTGCCTTAACTACTGGAGTAAGCAGACCAACTTGGATATACGCCAGTTAAAAGCGGATAATGCCGACAGCATCGCCCTGCGCAGCGATGTGCTTCCTTTTCTGCAAGCGCTCAAGGAAAAGCAGATTCCGCGCATTCTATTAACCAACGCCCATCCGGACGGTCTGGCGATAAAAATACAGCAAACCGGCTTAGATCAATACTTAGATCATATCTATTCGACCCATGACTTTGGCCACTGCAAAGAATCAGCAAAATTATGGCAGGCGTTATTAGCACAGCATCCATTCGATCCCGAGCGCACACTGTTTATAGATGATAATGAAGAGTTACTGCTAACGGCACGACAATTTGGTATCCGCTATGTGCTGGGCATTAAGAACCCTGACTCAGGGCTTGAGCAGCAAAGCTTTGCCCATTGTCCGGCCATTGATGATTACGATATTTTAACCCGGGAGCTTAGGGCGACTAAAAAGTTGCGGATAAAAAATAGCGAAGCAATGATCTGCCTCGCTATTATTGTAGCCTGAGAAATACTCAAACGACTATTTAACCACGGTCAAATTCGGTCGCTTAGCAGTTTTAGCTTTGCTACTGCCATCAACCGCCGCATCCGGCCCTTTTTTATCCAGCGCCTGATAAGCAGGCTCCTGGGGGAAGATAGTCCCAGCCCCGTTTTCCCGCGTATAGATGCCTTCTATGGCATATAGAGGCACATAGACCTTCATCGGCTGCCCGGAAAAACGGGCATTAAATGCAACAGCTTCATTATCCATAGAAAATTGCTGCACTGAACGTGGTGCGATATTAAGGACAATTTTCCCGTCTTCAACAAACTGTTGCGGCACCTCAACACCAGGCTGCGTTGCATCAACAATAAGATGTGGCGTGCATTCACTGTCCACGATCCAGTCATAATATGCACGTAAAAGATAGGGACGTTGCACTAACATATTATTCATAATATCAATTCCTTAATCAGGTGCGTAATAGGTTCAAGCCCTTAACAATGCGAGGCTGTATTTTCTTAAGCCGTAGGCTTTATCTGCACAGAAAAAATAATAGATTTGCTATTACACACCGACACGAATTTCGCGTTCAGCTTCGGTCATTGATGCCTGGAAAGACGCTCGCTCAAACACTCTGACCATGTAGCTCTTAATACCACTGACATTTTCAACACCTAAATCAATTTCTAACTCTGGTAAACGCCATAGTAACGGAGCCATATAACAATCAACCAGCGTGAACTCTTCGGACATAAAGTAGGGAAAGTGGTCAAATACCGGTGCAATTAATAAAATAGAATCACGCAGTTTTTTACGCGCAGCATCAGCGGCCTCTTTATCATTGCCCATAATAATATCAACTAAAGGGTACCAGTCGCTTTCCACTCGCTCCATCATTAAACGGCTTTTACCGCGCTCTACAGGATAAACCGGCATCAGTGGCGGATGCGGGAAACGCTCATCCAGATATTCCATAATGATACGTGAGTTGTATAAAACTAATTCTCGATCAAGCAATGTCGGTACTGTATTATAAGGATTTAATTCAGCCAGCTCTTCAGGCCAGTTATCTTCATCAACAAAAGTTATCTCAACATTAACGCCTTTTTCCGCCAGTACAATACGTGTTTGATGACTGTAGAGATCTGAAGCACCTGAAAAAAGTGTCATTACAGAACGTTTATTGGTCGATACGGCCATGGAAATCCCTTATTATTTAATAAAATATGATTAATTGAAAAACATTAAGCAGCAACGAAGCTATGCATCATTGCCGGCAGCTATTGGCAGTAAGTAACAAAAAAGAAGATAAATAGGAAGGCTGACACTGATCTACCTAAACTTTCACGATATAACTTATTCGCCAATATTAAACAAGTCATTATAGCAGATTTAATGGCCTTTAGTCATACTCATCGGATGAGATCCGCTACTTTTTCCAGTAAAGTTTTTTTATCAGCCACGCTTATAGGTAATGGCTGCAATTATAGCCTAAAGCAGCGCACAATGCTTATGCCGGATTATCCATACTTGCGGCTGAGCCATTCCTGGCTAAGTCAGCCAGCTCCCTATCGATCCAAAACAATGCCTTACCGTCATCCCCGATTAATTGGATTTTATCTAGAATGCCCTTGACATCCTCCCTCCACTAAATCAAAGATTTTAGTGGGGGATTCCTACTGCTAGACGCTCATGCCCGAGCGCAAGAATGTTCTTTGCCGCGTTAATATCACGGTCGTGAGTGACACCGCACTCACAAGTCCATTCTCTTA
>JBFGZH010000016.1:0-18840 GCA_041586895.1 Psychromonas sp.
AAAAGGCCGCGCAGAGCTAGACAAAGCCGTTGATATAGAAAAATCGCTTCGGCCACTCACAGCGGAAATGACAAAGACATCTGCTGAGTTTAATGACCTTTGGCAGGATATGTGGACGCGTGTAGGTTCGGTATCAGATCGAGCCAGTATGCAAATACTCCCTGCTGTTAACGACATTATTTCAGGGATGAGCAATTGGTTCGATGCTAATCGTGAAATTATTAATCAAGGGGTTGATAAAACATTTGGATTCATAGCTGATAATTTGTTTGCCGTATCAACTGCCAGTGCGTTATTGGCTGGAAGTGGAGCGCTTAAATTCTTTGCTGGATTGGCTAAATCAATACCGGTCATCGGAAATTCATTGCCTGCGCTTATTTCCGGCATGGGTAAATTCGCAGGAATTGCAGGAGCAACCGTTGCAGCCGGATCCGCTGGTTATGCTTTGGGTTCAGTTATAAGCGAGAATCTTTCTGACGAAACAAATACAGATGTTGGCAGAGTGATAGCTAAAACACTTGCATTTTTTGGTAGTGATGAAGCCCAAAGGGCATTGGATTTAGAGGTTATGGCTGGTGGGTTTGCTCCTGCTGGCACAACAATATTGCCTTCTGAGGCATCCAGAGTAAATGAATCATATTTTCCGTCTCACTTGAGCAAGCCAGAAGATAAGTTTAAAAAATATTCAGGGCAACCGGCAGCGCAGAGAACATTACAACCTATTGTTATCAACTTGGACGGCAAACCCTTCCGTGATATGATCATTAATGTTTCGGATGAGCAGGCTGGTGCTGTGCTAGACGACATTAAAAGTCCATTTAAGGGGTAATTATGGCATTAACACTATTAACTAAACGGTCATCCCCGAAGCTTGGCTATCAAGATATAAGCATGGAGTTCGACGCGGTGCTTGAGGATACTCTTGAGGCATCGGTCACGCTATCAGATTACCCGTTAGAAGTTGGTGCAAATTCAAACGATCACAGGTTTATCAATCCTATCAGATGGTCAATCACTGGCGCGGTATCAAACAACCCTTTAAAGGTGCTTGCTACGGACTTTACAGGCGCTTTAACAGAGGTTGCTAGTGATAGTGGTATCTTGGCAACGTCTGGCGGTATAATGGCAGGGTGGCTGTCAGGTGGTGATAATTCCCGAACTTCAGATCAATTAGCTGCATTAATACGGCTAATGACTGAGGGCGAGCCATTCACCGTGTTTGCTGGTGATATTACGCTTGCAAATATGGTTATCGAAAACATCAAACGCACAAAAGACGCAAGCAACCAAAACACGCTCATATTCACAGCTGATCTTAGAGAGTGGCAATCTATCGAGCGCGCCATCGGTGCTGCAAATGGGAAAACAAATGTTTTAACTGGAACTGAATCCGCGTCTGCTGCATCCAATTTTTTAAATAAAGGTGAATCCGCAATAACAGAAGCAGCGGAAAACATCACCAGTCAAGTGTCGGGGTGGTTTTAATGGCTAAAATTATACCGCTTTCTGGCGGTGAAGAAAACGCAAACCAGCTTGTGACAGTACAGCTTGGTGACTTTTTGGTGGACATTGAACTGCATTATCAGCAGTCCGGGCAGTGGCTCGCTTATGTGTTGCCTAATGGGGACGCAGGCGAACTGCCGACTTATACGGTCAATGATATTGAGTATTTATTTCCGGCCATTATGCTTGAGCCTGGTTGCGACATTATTAAATCATACCGTGTCACCGATTTATTCGGCCAGTTGTTTATTGCTGGTGACGAGCCAACACTTGAAAACCTTGGCACAAACAACAAGCTTGTTTGGTTCGCCCCTAATGAGGTTGTAAGTTACTCATGAAGCAAAGACGATGGGAATTAATAATAGATGATGAGGTAGTCATCCCTGAAACGGATGGCGTTCAATTTCGCGTTCAATTTGATGTTTCTATTGATGCGATGGGGCATATCTCATACTGCGATCTGACAGTCTCCAATCTAAAAAAAGAAACAGTAACCAAGTTTTTCAGGAAAGATGCTGTTATTGGTTTTAAAGCAGGGTATACAGGCACGATTGACTATATCTTCAAAGGCCGCATTAAAAACGTGTTCAGGGAGCGTGACGGTGCCACGTTAAATACCCGAATTCTTGCCCGTGGTGGCGACTTAGATAAAGTGGCTATCAATGAGTCGCTTGGTGCAAATGTAACGCTAGCGACAATTATTCAGCGCATAGCCGACACTATGGGCTACCCGTTGATCATAACAAAAGCTGATTTCCTTGAAAAATACCCGACAGGGTACGCCATGACAGGGGCAGCAGAAACCTACTTAAATGATTTGGCTGAAACGCATAATTTCCATTGGACGATTGAAAACGATCGGCTAGTGGTTTTCTCTGACTCGACAAGCCGCAAATCGAATGTGTTAACCATTGATGTCTTTAACGGCCTTGAGGGTATCCCTGAATTAACAGAAGTCGGTATAGACTTCACTACTAGATTGCAACCGAAATTAAAAGTAGGTTCTCGGGTTAAAGTTGAATCTGAATTTAAAACATTTAATTATTCAAATGTATATTTTCAAGATGTACCGGCAAGCGCCGGAGCAGGTGAATACCGCATGTTTAAAATAAACCACACCGGCGACAACTACGGCAATACATGGAGCAGCAAAGTGACTGGATATAAAGACAACTATAGGAACTCTAATAAATGAGAAGCGACACGCAAAAAAAGCTTTTTATTGATGGTTTTCGCGAGATGTCAAAAGGCACATTTACGCAGATCCCCGGTCATATACTAACATTTGATCCAGCAACGCAACTCGCTCAATTGCAGATCGGTATTGTTGGTATCACTGAGGACGGGACGTTTAATCACGCTCCGATTATTGAGTGTCCGGTACACTTTGCCGGTGGTAATGATTGGTCGATAGATCACAAGATAGAGCCTAACGATGAGGGGATGATCTTATTCTCTCAGCGATGCGTTGATGCGTGGCTGCAAACTGGTGGAATTGCTAAGAACCCGATTCTGCGCTTCCATGATAAACAAGATGCTTTTTTCTTGCCCGGGTTTAGATCTAAGCCTAATGCAATAACCGATTTTCAAAACAACGGGGTAAGAATCAGAAACGATGATGCCAGCGTTTACACATGGCTAAAAGATGATGGCACCATTGAATCAACCAACGGCACAGGAACGTCAACAATCAAGCCAGACGGCGAAATAAACCTGTCTAATGGCTCAGGCTACATAAAGCTACTGGCGGGCGGCAATGTCGATATAAACGGCTTCATTATCACAACAAGTGGCGCAGCTTCCTCGCCTGTTTCCGTATCTGCTCCAACAGTTGCAGCGGCAAGTAGCCTAACAATTAACAGCGTGGAAATGAAGCAGCATAAACATTCAGCAGGCACGTACACAGTAGGCGTCAACCCTGTAACAGGAAACTCAGGAGAACCAGTATAATGGCAAATTACAAGCAGCGTGTCAGGCGTTTAGATGCCAATGGTGATATAATTATGAGTGGTAACGCATGGCTATATGATATTGATGCTGTGGCGCAAACTATAAAAACAAGGTTAAATTTATTTTCTAAAGAATACTGGCGTGATGTGTCCGAAGGCACACCGTGGCTAAAGTCAATCTTAGGAAAAACAAACAATTCAAACACACTGGCGCAAAAAGAAAGGCTATTAAAAAACAGAATAATAACCACAGAGGGCGTTATATCAATCTCAGAGTGGAATTCTGATTTTTCATATCCTGATAGGAAATTAAGTGTTGATGCCACTGTTCTGACTGAATTCGGGTTAATTAAGATAACTAACGGCCTAGCGTCAAACAGCGATGACACTAACGAGGCGCTGGGAGACGTGTTAAACTTGCAGTTAGCGGTTCACAATTGGATCGTATCGAGTATCAACTTCACAAATACGGTGGTATAAATGGCTAATTTAGACAATGCAATAAACGGCATTAATGCGGCAGCTGACAGGGCAAATGAAACAACAGATTTTTATGATAATGTGCTGACAGGTGATGAGTTGACGAATTACGTCAATCCAAACAACAGCATTAGCACACCAACAATCGCAAAGCAAATCAAAGAAAAGGTAACAGCTGATACATACGTGTCACAAGCCATCAAAAATGCTGGCTGGGATGTGGTGGGTGATTTTTCGACATTACCACAGGTTAATGACATCAATGACGTTTTATCATCTAAATCAGTAACCGGCCATGAGGATGCTCTGTGGCGAACTAACCAATCTCTGCCATACACGCCAACAGGCACAGACCCGACACAAGCACCAGAGTTAGGTAAATGGGTTGCTGTTGCACAAGGCGAGCTAAAATCAATCGCTCGCTCTCTCAACGTTGCAGACAGCGAAGTTATCTACAGCACAGATACAGTGACGGTGCTTGATAATGTGCCGTATATCTATGATGCTAGTACACAGACAACGTGGGGCAAGCCTGCGGGAGTAGGTGCAGGTGAGACTATTACTGATGTGACTGGCAGCGCGCTTACTACTACAGGTGGGAGCTATACACTCACTCATGTGTCAACAGCAAACTCAGAGATTAGTATTAAGGGATTTGGTATAACAGGTGATGGTGATGAAACTGCCACAATGCAATCTATTGTAGACTTTGCGGTACAGTCAAATGTAAACATAAATGTTGATATTGATGTTACTGTTACTGATTTGACTATAGCCAGATATAGCCTAGACAACTATTGGAAGATTAGTGGCAGCGGCACTATAACCGCAACCTCCTCAATAAATCTAACAGGATTAGCAAGGGTTAGCCTAGAGGGGATTACACTGTCAGCGCCATCCATATATGTACAGGGCTTCAGGTATTCGAACATGAGAGACGTCGTGCTTGACGGGCAAATATATTGGGGAAGGTGGGACGTTGGCGGCACACCAGGTGGCGCATCGTGGTCAACGTATTGGAGTCATTTTGATAATGTGGCATTTGGATCTATCTACACGCAAACTAGTATCACAGACGCTAATTTCAATTCAAACACATTTACAAACTGTGAATTTAGGGATACTCAGGCGCAAGGTGCGCTTTGGAAGATGAAGAACTACGCAGCGCGTAACGATGAGGTTTTTGTTTCAAATACGTTTGTTGGGTGCGACTTTAGTTATGCGGATGTTTGGTGGTTGGAGACAGACTTCGGGAATAAATTCTCAGTGACAGTGGTTGGTGGTTATCTTGATACGGGCACAAATTGGTATCGGGCTGGAGGGTTTAAAGGGTATAATGTAGACGTGCATGGCCTACGAAATCCTAGTGGAATAACACTAGATGATGAGATACAGTCAGACCTGCAAATGACAACAGGAGCGGCAAGACCCCATCAACAGATGCCAATTAGCGCAGTGTCAATACTGGACTCGCACCCTAAGAGTGCATTAGGATCTGGCATACAAACCATAACAGCGACAATTCCTGCCACAGGTAAATACACGCTAGCAGCCACAATACACAAGGCACCTGGCGCAGACGGTGCTGCATGGAAATATGAAAATAATACTACATTGGAGGAGGCATTTACCTCATTCGGGGAGGATGGGGCATACTCATTCACGTTTTTTGCTACGAAGGATGATGAGGTTCAATTTTTAATCGACGGCAACAGTGCATCCACAGACCTGGCTATACCAAGCCTGTCCCTAACGGCTGGTGCGGGTGTGTATGGGGCCATCCCGAAATCAGTTGTAGATGGCTATTCGACAAAATCAACACTTACAGGTGTATCAACATCACCCGTCAAGCTTTTTGGATTTACACCTGGAACGTTTGAGACTGACTTCCGTGATATCACAATACTTAGTAAAGACCCCGATGCTGGTGGCGGTGGTGAAATAATTAAACTCTCTGTTGCTACGGTTGGTGGCACATCAACATCAGCCGTCACTGTAACAGAGGTTTCTAGGGCGCTTGTTAATGGCGTAGGGGGTACAGGGGACGACCCTGCGCCAATGGTTATCACTACATCCCTGAGCGGAAAAGAAATTGAGATAAATGTCGAGTCCAGTGGGGCTTTGCTTGACATAGATGGAAGGATGTCAGGCAATATCAGGCTGTTGTAAACCACAACAGCGGCAGCTAGCCCAGCGTCGTTACTGCCACTACCTGCACACAGCCAGTCTCACAGCTGGCTTTTCCGCTCAACACTATTGATAACTAACAAAATCAATCACGCCTGTTTCCCCTGCTGGCGTTATCATTAAATAGATACTAATTTCTTAATGCCCAAACTTTGTGTTATTATTGTTAATTATTATAAATAGGTTAAATTTATGGCAATTATAGAAATAACAGACAATGGGTTATCTTATTTAACCGAAAACCAGATTTACTCTTTAGTTGTTGAAAAGTACAAAGAGATTGATCCAAACATCAATCTCGACCCGTCTACCCCTGATGGATATATGGCAGCGTGGCTTGCTGAGGTTTTGAGGCAGTCCACTGAGGCTGTGGTGCAGGCTTATAACTCAAAAGACCCAGATAAGTCGCGTGACACTCAGTTAAACATAATTGGCGCCTTAACCGGCTCTGTTCGGGAGGATGGCACACCGACAATTGTCAACGTGACTTTATCAGGCGTGGCCGGAGCAACTATCCCACTAGGATCTGTGATTAGTGACGGCTCAATATCGTGGACAATAGACAGCATAGTTATTCTTGATGGCGCAGGCTCAGGAACCACAACCGCCACTTGCTCACAGGTTGGCGATATATCGCCGGAAAATGGTTCGATAACAACTATAGAGTCAACCATTGGCGGGTGGTCAAGCGTAACAAACACGGGCATTAATACGCTTGGCACGGACACTCAAAGCAACGCCCTGTACAGAATAGAACGAAATAGATCTGTAGGTAGGCCGGGTGATAATCAGGTGAATTCTGCGGTGGGTGAATTATTTTCCGTTGATGACGTTTTGCGCGTGGCTGCATACGAAAACCCCACAGGAAGCGCGGCTTTTGACGCTGAATTAAACCCGCATTCATTACCAGCTAACAGCATGACTTATCTCGTGCAAGGTGGTGCTGATGAAGATATTGCGCGAGCGATATATCTAAAGAAAAACCCCGGTGTGTCGTTAAATCAAGAAGGCACCCCGGTTAGCGTTGTCGTAACATCCACAGCCCACCCAAGCAACAGTAAAACAATAAAATTCGGAAGACCGACCCTTGTAGCCATGACTGTGGTGATTGAACTATCAGACCCTAGCAGCAACCTACCGGCAAACATTGAGGAATTGATTCAAAATTCAATTATTGATTATGTTAGCGGGGCACTTATTGATGCTGATGACGGTTTTGACCCGACAGGTTTTGATATTGGCGAAGATGTGCCTGTGCGAAGGATTGACACTCCGATCAATCAGGTGGTGGGGCAATATAAAAATGCTTATATCTCAACGCTGACAATAAACGGGGCATCAACGGGTGCTGTGACCATTGCGTTTGATGAAATAAGCAGCTGGACGACCGGAAATATTACAGTGACGGTGGTGTGATATGGCCAATAAACTTTATGCTCAATATCGGAATAAAACAAAGCTTGAGCAATGGGCGGATATACCGAAAACATTTGCAGACGAAATAACAGCAGCAGCGAATGATGTCAGTAATATGTGGGACATCGACGCAAACACAGGTGAGCAGTTAGATATTATCGGTCGCATAGTGAGGCAAGATCGCTCATACATCGCAAACATAACACTGCCAGTTTACCAGTGTAATACTGATGGAGATAATGAGTGTGGTGATGATGAGATACAATGCTCATCAACGTTTATCTTAGATGATAATGAGCTAAGTGACGAATATTACAGACTGCTGCTTAAAGTTAAAATTGCACGAAACAATAGTGACGCGACAATCGACTCAATATTAACAGCTGTCAACATCATTGCGCCGGACATCCAAGTTAAGCGGCTTGTTGATGGCGGGGATATGACGTTTTCTATTGAGTTTTACGGATTAGCCGATGCGATCACGAGGGATTTATTAATTAGTGGTGAGATCGTGCCAACCCCGCAAGGCGTTTTATTTAATGGATTCCTTGAGGGCTTCGATATGGTAGAATGTGATGACGATGAGGCCGAATGTAACACCGTTGGCGAAAATGAATGTGTAGGATTTATAGGAGTTTAAAAAATGGCGATAGATAAAACGGTTCGATACCCTGGCCGATGGGGAGCGGTATCTGCTGAGTACCCATTAGGGCAACCAAAGAACAGAACAAGCCCGACGGCAAAAGATGGCACATACCTCGAAAAAGATTGGATCTCAGACTACGAGGCGTTTTTTGCGTCTTTGATGGATAATGCCAGTTTTTCTGCTAATGGTTTGGTGGATGAAGTTGGAGCTAGTCAATTTTATGATGCGCTGCTTGCTGTGTTAAAACCCGCTGAAACACAAGTTATCACGTCAAGCGGGACGTATACTCCAACAGCAGGAGCAAGAGCAGCAAAAGTCACGCTTGTCGGCGGTGGCGGTGGCGCTGGTGGTGTGGCAGGTGTAGCTTCTGCCAAGGCTTTATCTCAATCTGGCGCGGGTGGTGGAACTTCAATTAAAGTTATTACAACCTTTGAAAGTTCATATTCGATTGTTATTGGCGCAGGTGGAGCAGGTGGCGCAGCTGGGGATAATGCTGGTGCAACCGGCGGGACATCTACTTTCATAGGTGATGATACAGCCACGACATCAATGAGCGCGAACGGTGGTGATGGTGGCGAGGGTCAAACTGGAACCACTGGCAGTGTTGTATCTGACCCATCTTATGGTGGTGTGGCCACGGGTGGCGATATAAACATAACGGGAACCGATGCGACAAGAAGCATTGTTGTTTCTGGTGAATATTCGACTATCAGTTTATCAGGAAGCTCTATGTTTGGAGGTTCAAAAACAGGATTGACTGCAAATCCGGGGGTTAATGCAGATAGTTATGGTGCTGGTGGCGGTGCTGCTGGCGCGGCAACAGCTGATAATAGAGCTGGCGGAAACGGTTACCAAGGCGTTTGCATTATTGAGGAGTTCTTTTAAATGAAATGCGTAAAAATTGAAAATGGCATTGTAATTAATTCAGCAATTTTTGATAAGGCTCCGACTGGGTGGGTTAAATCTGATGCTGGTATTGGTGATTTGTATGATGAAGCGACCAAATCTTTTACTCGACCTAAAAAAGAAGTTGTTAAATCTGATGCAGAAATTAGATCTGAGTCAATGCGGAAAGGTGCAGATTACAACGGCTACCAAATCAGCTTTACAGCTGATGATGGTAACGGAGTATTGCAAGTAAAAGCCGCGTTTGATCTAGGCTTAACTAAAACCAATATTCACTTTGCAAATGGCACAGTAATGCCAATCACTGCAACTGAATTCAGCGAGTTTGCTTTGTGGTTTGTTGAGCAACGAAATAGCTTCTTTTAGGTGGTTAATATGAATATATTAATGCGGCCATTACTAGCAATCGATCAAGGTTTCTGCCTAATTATCACTGGGCAAAATGACCTCACAATAAGCGCGTGGGCTTATGCTAAAAAGATAAATGATGGGGTTAGTTTTTATAATGATGCTATTGATAAATTATTTTTTTGGCAGGAGGAGCACTGTAAAAATGCATTAATATGGGAGTACCAAGCAGCCATCGATCAGCAAAGGAAGTTTCGATCATTGTATAAAAAAGCAATCAGCAAATAAAACAAAGCCCTCATGTAGAGGGCTTTTTATTATTAGTCATCTTGATCCATTGGCACCGGTGCTGCATCGGACAGCCGTTTTAATTGCTCCTCTGTTAAGTCGCCAGTTTTTTGGCATCGTGCAATAATTTGCTCTAAAGTCATCTTCCCATCTTGCATGGCTTGAACCATTGCGTTAAACGAGCTTTCAAAATGCTCAGCCGGGTATTGAGGGCGATCCATGCTTAGAAATTGCACTTTGTATGGCTCTCGCTTTGTTCTGCTTATGGTTATAGTGGCATTTAATCCCCGTTGTGGGATGTCCGTCATAGCTCGCACACGAATACCGCCTACCTCTTTACCAGCATAGCGCACTGAAGGCTCCATAAACACTTGCACGCCTTTCCCTATCCAGTTGTCTGAGTTGGTGCCCCATCCGGCGGCGAGTATTCTTATCATTCCTTTGCTAGGTTTCCATGGTCGGTTGTTATCGCCATGATAATAAACCCATACCGGCTGGTCGCCTTGTCTGACTTGCACATCACGAATCACTAAAACAGGCTCGCATCCCATAATGTCTGCGGCATTCAGTTGATCACTTTTTGCTTGCATTGCTATTGATATATCTGCCATTTCTATTGATCCTTAAATTATTTCGTTTTCGTATTGGCACATGACAAACTCAGGCAGTGAAATAATTTCACTCTGGCTGTTGTTATGCGCCACTTTGTTACCGGCTTTGTATTCGGCCAGTTCATCAAGATCCATTCTAGCTTCATCGCGGCCTATTTTTCGTGATACATCGCACAGTTCATAAATTGCTACTTTGTGGGGGAACTCATCCTCCACAGCAATAAAAATAAATCCGGCTAAATCTATGCCAGTGATTTCCTTAAACCCTTTTGAGTAAATCGCATCTTGCACATGGTAACGATAATCCCATATTGACTTTGAAAACTTATATTGATCTGCGCCTTGTGTCTTTTTCAGGTCAACACCAAACCACTCACCATCAATAAAAGCCAGCTTATCGAAACGGTGGCGGATCACTAACCCTGTTTTCTCATCTGTGCTAAAGCCTGACACTTCAAAAAATCCTGGGGTAGTGAGCAGCCTGTGCGCTTCTGTATTTGCATGGACTGCCTGCTGCATACCTGATATTTTTTTGCATTCATCATTGGTAAACACTTTTCCCTCCCCAAATGATTTCACAGCCATCTTATATTCACTTTGGCGGCGATCCTTGATTTCCGGGATAAGCATGTATTCGTCTAAAAACACATCTGGTTCAAGTATTGCCGCGTGAATAGCACTACCAAGCTGCATTGGCCGCGTTTGCTTGCGGATCTTTGGATTGAAAAATTTATACGGATCATCATGCAAAACGTCTAACCCTGATTTTGAGTAAGAGCCAGGCATACTGTGGTAAACTTCGTTAGGCATGTTTAAGTAATAATTACCCGGCTTAACATCCATGCCTTCTGTGTATTCGATTGGCTTAACGCTCATTTTTAAATTCCTCAGCTTTAGTTACAAGGTCGCTCACTTTAATGTTTAACACGCGAGATAATTTCATTAACATGATAAAAGTCGGGTTAGACTTTGGCTTGCATAGCCTCGTAATAATTGCGCGATCAACCTTTAATCTTCGAGCTATCTCAGCGCGTGAAAACTCGCTTTGTTCGATGTAAAACGCTATTGATTTACCTATCATAAGATCATCCTTTGTTTTGCCTTGGGCTTATCCCTTGGCGATATTGACACCTTAAACCTTGCTGACATAAAAATCAACAAGGCGATTAATAAAAACGTGACTTAGATCACGCTTTATATAAATTAACGTACTGCTCAAAAGCTTCCACAGCAGCATCATAACCAAGGGCGACACATGCAAAAGCCCCATGGTCTTTCTGTTCGCTTAATAAGTGCAACTGGTTTAGGAAATGCTCCTTACGCTTTTTACTTGCTAGTGACTTTGATATATCCACCCGCTTAAGCTCACAAACGAACGCAGGTGCGTTTTTAGCAATAGGCAAGCAAACTATATCAGCTAAACCATCAAGACGCCCCTTGGCCTTTGATTTTGCGTGATAGGCGTATGATCCACCTCCATTTACTGGCATCTCTGTCTCAGGGTGAAATATCAGGCTTGCGTATTCTGGGTGATTAAATCGAACGTGCGCAAATAATGAAGCCAGATCGCTATCTTCTTTATTGCAGTCACCACGGAAAGTAAGATCGCCGAAAACATGAATGTTTAGCTCGGCAGCTTCCTGCATGCATTTTTTTAGTGTTAACGGCATGATATTCTCACTTCATCAAGTTCAACTCGAACATAATCGCTGTTATCAGCTCGCTTTGCGCCTGTTATGTTATACATGCGTCCCTCTAAATCCCATTTGTGGCCGCGCTCAAGGCACGTGATTAGCTTTTTATATAGTGCTGTGCCTATTTTGATTCTCATTGTTCTGCGCATTTTTCCCTCCTTTATTCAAACTCTTTACGGGCAAGTATATCAAACCCTTTATTATTAACTCGGTGTGTTACTTTTATTGGCGGCATAATAAATGATTTATGCTGCATTGCTTTTTCGGGAGTATAACAGCTCATCAACGCCTTTTTTGTGACGGGGTTCACAACATGGCTATTAACAAATTTAACCCAGGTTGCCCGCTTCCACTTCTCCCGGCCAGAGATATCAAACAACTCCCTTGCATTGGCTCCATTTTGCAATCGATATGTTACCAATATTTTATCTTTCGCTTTGGTTAGCCCGAAGTTAAAATCAGTGACGGGGATTAGGTCGTTTTCTTGATAGTGTGTCCCATTTAAATTCTCATTAGGATCTGTGATCCATTCCCCACAATGACGGCATGATTTAGACTTTGGATCGTTTTTCGTGCCACACCCTTTAGATATTAATTCACCATTTGGGGCGGTTCTATCTTCGCAGATAACAAAGCTAAAAAAGTGTTCGCAACGACTCCCTTTGTTGTCGCGCCCTATGCACCGCCTTGCGTGTAAACTATTAACCTCCCCACAAACTGGGCATTGCATTGTTTCACGGTCGCTAGCCTTATCTTCTCGCGCCCGGCATTCGTCTAATATTGGATTTTCGTAAAGCTCCATCATCTCATCAAGTGTGCCCGAATAATCAAGCACCAGGTGGTCATCTTTAATAAGCCCTCGTTGCTTATGTTCATCTTTCAGTAAGCGCATTCCACGGCCTAACAGTTGCACTAAAAGAGTAAGTGAGCCAATTCGCCTAAGCATCACTGATGTATCAATGCACGGCTCATCGTAGCCTGTAGTAAGGCACCCAACTTGAAGCAGGTATTTTGCATCTCCATTACTGATTGCCTTTAATGCTTCATCATTTACCTTCTTAGCTTGCCCAGAGTGAACAATCACCGATGAATTTTCCGGCAGGTGGTTTTGCACTTCTTTGCAATGCTTAACTCCTGAGCAAGTGATCATCACTGCGTTTCGGTTTTCTGTAAGCTTGACCACTTCATCACAAATTAATTGCAACTTGTTGTGATCTGCAATCATTGCCTTTTCCATTTTCGCAAGCTCTGCTTTTGAATAGTCGCTGGTTCCATTCTCTGACTTTATGCCAAAGTCAGATAAATCATAATCAAGGCTTTTATCATGCCCCAACTCAGCGCCCCAGATAGTCGGCACCAAAAACCCCATACCGACAAGAGTTGCAGTATCAATAGAGTAAAGATTCTCTTTCCATACATCACCGATGATCGATGTCGTGTGACGGAATGGGGATCCTGTAAACCCAATCATAATAATCCTGTGCCCGTGCTTCTTAATGCAGCGCTGATTCAATGCATTTAATATCTGCATGTATTGACCGTCAGGGCTATCAATTCCTACCTGGTGACACTCATCAATCAGCACAACTCGCGGCGCGTAGCCCTCCCACCCTTTGCCGAATATTGCCCTGTGTGCTGTTGCTTCGTTTGATACGATCACCCCTATATCTTTATATGCCATTGATTTAGTATAGGCTGCTGAATAGATGGAGTTTTTAACTCTCATATCCCAGAAGGTTTCAGCGTTTTGCTCAACAAGCTTTAAATCTCGTGCAAGACAAAGCGCAGGCCAGCCCATAGCAACGAACCTATGTAGTATTGCGCCCATGATCGAAGTTTTACCGGCACCTACACTGGCCTCGATGAAAGAGCCGATAAGCTGATCTTTATCAATATGGTTGAAGCGCGACAGTTTGCGTATGTGATCGCCTATTGCCTCGTAAGCATCTGCCTGATATGGCCGCAGCTCGTACTTGCCGTAAACATAATCGCGCATATCAACCTCCCATCATCACATCACGGTCAATCAACGAAACCGACTGCTTAACAGGCGAATGCGGATCGAAAACAAATACTACTGATCCTTTATTATTTCCTGAAACTGGCTTCCCTGTTTCTTCATTTATAAAAGCTAAGCGGCCGCTGATAAAGTGGCATTCAGTGCAGTTATTAAATGCAAGCTTAAACCACTTGACGCTTGTGTCAGAGGGCAGTAGCATAACAAAAGGGACTCTGTAAGATTTTGCATATGAAATCACAGTAGTGACCCAACTTTTGCAATCAGAATAAGGTGGGTTGCACCACACCGACACATTAACCTCCTCTCCATTTAAGTAAGCTATGGTTTCGCCCATTGTCTCATCTGATAATGCATTCATTGATGAATCAATCCACCACTCGCACAGTTTATTTTCTCGACTTGATGCCATATCTAAAGTGAAATTAAACCGCTTGTTATAATAATCAAAAACTTCCTGTGGTGTGCGCCACAAATCTCGTATTGCTTCCGGAGTTTTGCTGCCTGTATATCCTTTGCTCATTTTTTTGATTCCTTATGTTTTATTATTTCCCCAGGTTGCCACACTTTACGGCCAACCTGCCTTTTCGTACTATTAAAAACTAACTGAGGTAATTGTAGATCATCTGCCTCAATCGTTTCTGTGATGTCGCTCACAATTGCGATAACTTTATGTCCATGAAAATTATTCAGAACGCTGGACATGTTTTCGATTGAATAGCAGCATATGACTTTAACACCCATGAATAAGGCCGATTGCGCGGCTGTGACGGGGTTTGTGGTTAAGTAGGTGCATTTGCCTGCATCGGCACCGAACACGCTGTAAAAGCCGTCTGGTTCGATTGTGTTGCCATTTGTTGATCGCTTGTTACCTTCAACATCAAACATCATAAAGTCACACTCATCACCGGCACGATTAAGCAGCCCGACAAGTGTGTATTTGTCATAGGCAAGAAGGTCAAGTATATTCAGCATGTTTACTCGCTGCCAAGGGCTAAGCCTCACCTCTACTTTTTCTTTGATGCTTTGATATAAATCAAAGTCGAACTTATACCAGTTAGGGAGTGAATTCGACACGATTGCTTTTCGGTTTATTAGCTCGCGCTTTTCTACCGGGATTAGGTTTAGGAAGTCACCAACGTCATTGATCGCTTCATTGAAGTCTATCCCGGCTAGTTCCATGTAAAAGTTAATGCCAGAGTGTGAACCGCACTGCGAGCATAAAAAAGGGTTGTTATGCTTTTGTATATAGCGGAAACGGTCATTCCCGCCGCATAGTGGGCACGGCTGGTGCTTCGAGTTAAACACCTTTGAATCAATGCCAGCTAAACTTTGCAATATGTTCGGCCATAAACCGACAGCTGCCGGTAAAACCTGATCTTTGTCATAATTCATTTTAAACACCTCCTGTTTGTGAATTTAGCTTGCAAAAAAGCCGCTGTATATTGCGGCTTTGGACATTTGTGATCTGTGTCACGGTTTATTAAACATAACCAGCGATAACCATCCTTGTACCTCGCACAGTTATATGATTGTTATGTTTTAATCCCGTTTAACTAAAGCTGTAATTAAAAGAATTAAGGGCCATAGTAAAGCTATAAAGATCCCTTTTTCATCATCAACAAGCTCCTTCCACATATTAAAAACGCCAAATCCCATCACAAAATATAAAATCACAATTCCAATTAAAATAAATTCATTCATTTTAAAATCCTCTTTCGGTTAATCACTCAAACATAACAAGGCAATCAAGTCTGACGCTCACTGGTGTTCGCGCCCCTTATCGCTGCGGTTATGGCTTTCTAATGTTATTAATTGCTTCAAATTCCTTTCTTGATCTGCACGATTCAAAAATACAATTAACAGCCCAATCATGCGGCGCGTTTACATCATCAATATCACACCTCACAAATCTAGTGTTATAAACCTTGCTACTACTAACAAGTTCTATATTTGCACCATCTATTGTGCACCCTCTACCATCAAAAAACATAATTTTATTCTCCATTTAATTAAAATTTCTAGCATAAAAATGCAATCTACTGCCATGTAACCCAAGAAAGCGGTGAGTCAATGTTATATGGGTTTGTGTGCCCGTTTTGTGAATTGTTAACAGTGTCGCCAAGTTGAATTAAACACCAATTACCGGTTCGGATCTGCTTCATTAGCCAATCAATATGCTGCTGGTGGCTCTTCTGTGTCCCCATGTGACTTTGACGCTCAACCACGTGATCATACATGGTGATGCCATCATGACAGAAACCATAGTTAATTGATTTATACCACGGCAGAGAGTTGTAATCATAAAACTCATTTCCACCCTTGATACACTCACGGAACTGATCATTAAACTCTAACCACTCATAACGGAATTGATTAAGGCCGTAACCGTGGCAGTCCCACGACTCAGTGATCAGCACCTTGCCGTTTTTGTGGTGCTTATGCATACGTTTGAAGAATTCAGCGTCCGGGTTAAACGCGCCCTCATCTTCACGGCCAAGCATATACCCAAGATCAAAGCGCATCCCATCAACAAATTGCATCCAATAATCAACCGACTCCATGATAACATCAAGACTTTGATTCGCTATGACGTTACCGCCACATCCTGAAAAGTTGCAATGCTCATCATCGCCATAAACAACACCCTCAATAGGTGCTGCGGTGTGGTTATACACCACGTCTAAAATGACCTTTAACCCTTCTGCCTGTAATGCCTCAACCATTTTAAAAAACTCGGCTCTGGTGCCATATTTCGGGTTTAATTCCATCCAAGATACAGGATCGTAACCCCAAAACGTTTCGAGGCAATCAAATACCGGCATTATCTGGATATGTGTCGCGCCTACCGACTTAAAATGATCGAGCATAGTCTGATCGTGAAAACCTGCGAACTTGCCGCGTTTATAGAATGGCACCCTTGGATTTGCTTCGGTTGCGCCTTTTACGTGACACTCAATTATTACGTTTCCCATGATACTTACTCCCTGTTGATGATTAATGTTTGATAAAAATATAGCACCTAAAACCAAACATTAAACTACGCATCCTTAAAACTTAGACCTGCATCACGCATTATATGTAAATGGCTTGCGGCGCTTATCAGTATTTATCTTTCCTGCGTCATCCAGACGATTAACGCAAAGCTCGATCTGTTCTTTAGCTTCACCCCTGCGCGTGTAGAATTTAAACGGCGAGTCTTTACGGCGCGGCACGTTTCGCTTGATTTCTTCGAGTGTTTGCGGCTTGCGACAACTCACCAGGTACTCAACTACAAATTCATCTTCTGCTTCATCACCGTAAAGTTTATTGCCGCCAGCGATATTTTTAACCCCATCAAATAGCTCATTCACCACGAAAAATGCAGAGAATACAGCCTCCCTGCCGATGGGCCCGACCTGGTACTGGTTCCCGCTGTTCATCACGTGGATCGTTGCCGCAACCTTCATGGTTAGGATGTCGATCTTAGAATTCATCGAGGCTATAAAACTGTTTCGCACCTTTTGCGCTCCAATGTTACGCTCGAACACCTCCTTGCCAGCTTCAATCATCGCCCAGGCCTCCGGCTTGAAGTGTAGTTTTTTAAGGCCGACAAGCTCGGCGTTATCGAGCTCTGATCGCTCAGTTGCAAGTAACTTCATGCGCTCGCTATATCGCTTATAAGCAGTCATTTTGGGCGCTTTATTGGACTTTTTGACCATTGATGCAGGCGCTAACATCTTGCATGTTAGGATCTTGGTTAAATCGTCTTCACTTACGTCCGGGAACTTGCTGCGCTTGCCAAGTAGGTCATCCTCGCGCAGCATTAAGAAACGTTCGGTCAAGCCTGAACTACCTGCGCTATTTAAAACCGTCTGAATGGTACCCTCTTGGGACAGGCAGAAGATTCCCCCAAATGGCCGGCCTTGGAACGTTACGCGATCTGAGCTCGCACGCTCCGAACTTGAATACTCACCATTAAACGCTGAGTTTATAATGCCGTCCACGGTCACACCGTCTGAGTAAAGCCCACCTAGCAATGTTTTAGTAAGGTTCTGCTCTGTACCGGCAACAATGAAAAAGCCTTTGTAACGATCCATGACTTTCTCAAGCGATTGCGGCGTTGCATCGGTCGTGCATCGTGGAATATCAATTAGCTTGTCTAGCAAGTATTGCTCGTTCTCCGGGATTTCCTGCCCTTGTTTTGCTTTGATCGCGATTGATTTCTTTACCGTTTCGCGCTCGACCTGAATATTTTTGTTTAAGATAGTGCCCTGCTCAACATAACCGTTATACAGCATGTTAAGCAGGCGCGATTTGCCTGTTCCCGGCGGCTGCTCAGCAATGGCATAAAGCGGAACTGGTTGAACGTCTCCATCAGGGTAACAAACGCTATACACGCTCCCGACCGCGTGACTAGCCGCGACTAATGCGGCTAGATTTGCAGTTTGCAATGGGAAGTTAATTGTTTCAGCCAGCTCATTTGCGCACTCCCCTATCAGGTGTGATGATAGGAAAGGCGATATCGTGGATGAAGGGTTTGTATCTGTCATAATTATCCCGTTTTGTTATTGGTTGATGCTAGTGCCGCCTTCGATGATTGACCACCAGTTAAGCAATTCTTGCTCAATCACTTCACTGGAAAATAACGTTTCGATGGTGCCCTGGCTACCTGCGGAATGAACGAATATAGCACAGTAGTCATTCGATAAAGAAACCGATGCGGTTAGGTTTTTGAAATGCAAAGACACAGCAATGCGGGACATGATGATAAATTTATTTGTTAACTCATTCATTTTTAAAGCTTTCATAGTTA
>JBFGZH010000017.1:0-18702 GCA_041586895.1 Psychromonas sp.
GTACGCAGATTAATCAGTCTGGTTCCGGCTTGTTTAATAGGCTGAGATGCCTGCTCCCACTGCATAGCTAACTGGCTGACGAAATCTGTGCCCGGTGCACTGTTTTCATCTAGCTGCTGCTGGCCTCTATTACCATAAAAGCCGATGGCAGAGGCATTGATGAACAGCTTGGGCGGATGAGGCGCCTTACTAAAGTGTTCAACCAGTAGTTTTGTTGAAGCTATTCTGCTGTCGACTAGGCGCTGTTTGATTTTTTCTGTCCAGCGACCGTTGGCAATATTTTCGCCTGCCAGATTGATAATTATATCCGGATCGCTAAATTGCTGCAGATTCACAGTACCCTGTTGGATATCCCAGTAAGGGTGTTGATTCTGTGCTGTGCGCAGCAGACGCCCGACCACAAAGCCCTGTGCTTCGAGAAAGGGGACCAGCGCAGAGCCGATTAAACCGGAAGAGCCGGCAATAAGGACTTTAGTGTTAGACATATCTTCTCCAATAAAAAATTAGTTCAGCTGCTTTTGTGATGTTAAAATATTTTTTTAATACTTATAAATAGGTTAGACCATTCATGCTTCTGATGATCGATAATTACGACTCTTTTACCTATAACCTGGTGCAATACTTTGGTGAGCTGAAACAGCAGGTTATGGTAAAAAGAAATGATCAGATTAGTCTGCAGGAGATTGCTGATTTAAACCCTGATTATTTAGTGATCTCTCCCGGTCCCTGTACGCCCAATGAAGCGGGCATCTCTCTGCCGGCTATTGAACGTTTTGCCGGACAAATTCCTATACTGGGGGTCTGCCTGGGGCATCAAAGTATCGCTCAGGTGTTCGGGGCGAAGGTAGTGCGGGCTAAGCAGGTGATGCATGGTAAGAACTCCCTGATTGAGCATGATGGAAAAGGTGTGTTTAGCGGTCTAAATAATCCCCTGAATATTACTCGTTATCACAGCCTGCTGGTTGAACCTGATAGTGTTCCGAACTGCTTTACTGTTTCTGCAAAAGTGCTGGACAGCCATGAAATTATGGCTATTCGCCACAAAACCCTGGCCGTAGAAGGCGTGCAGTTTCACCCGGAAAGTATTATGTCCGAGCAGGGCTTACAGCTACTCAATAATTTTCTTAAGCAACACCGCCGCTAACGCTTTTACAGCGCAATTGCGGTGATGCTGCACTTGCCGATCAGTGAATAATAATGTAATTTAACTGCAATTATATTCACTTTTTATTTTACATTATTAAAGGACTTTCATATGTCAAACACACACATCTCTCGCTCGCTTTTTGATCAGCTTATGGTGCCAAACTACGCGCCTTTAGATATGATCCCGGTACGTGGTGAAGGCTCTCGTGTTTGGGATCAGGAAGATAATGAATACCTGGACTTAAGCGGCGGTATTGCGGTTAATGCCCTGGGGCATGCGCATCCCGAGCTAGTGGAAGCGCTCACCGAGCAGGCGAAAAAGCTATGGCATGTCAGTAATATCTATACCAATGAGCCGGCATTAATACTGGCACAAAAGTTAGTGGACAATACCTTTGCGGAAAAAGTGTTCTTTGCCAACTCCGGCGCGGAAGCCAATGAAGCGGCTTTAAAATTAGCGCGTAGGGTTGCTTTTGATAATCATTCACCGGAGAAGACGGAAATTATCGCCTTTTATCAGGGATTTCACGGACGTACTTTTTTTACCGTGACCGCGGGCGGACAAGCGGCCTACTCGGACGGTTTCGGGCCGAAACCTGCTGATATCACGCACCTTGAATATAATGACTTGAATGCCCTTAAAGCGGCTATTTCCGATAAAACCTGTGCGGTTATCTTAGAGCCGCTGCAGGGCGAAGGCGGTGTTCTTCCCATCGATAAGGCCTTTGCTCAGGGCGTCCGCGAGCTTTGTGATAAGCATAATGCCTTAATGATTTTTGATGAAGTGCAGACGGGCATGGGCCGTACCGGTGAGCTGTTTGCTTATATGGAATTGGGCGTGACGCCGGATATTCTAACCTCTGCAAAATCCCTGGGAGCAGGCTTTCCTATTGCGGCTATGCTAACCCTGAGCAAGTTTGCCGAGAGCTTCAAGGTCGGCACACACGGCACCACTTTCGGCGGGAATCCCTTAGCCTGTGCGGTTGCCAATAAAGCTTTTGATCTTATCAATACGCCGGAGATGCTGCACGGCGTTAAGGCAAAAGAAGCATTACTACGTGAGTACTTAAGCGAAATTAATGCTGAATTTGCAGTCTTTAAAGAGGTCCGCGGTGCCGGTCTGTTACTGGGGGCGGTATTAAATGAGCAGTATCAGGGGCGTGCCAAAGACTTTCTATTGGCCAGTGCCGAGCAGGGACTCTGGGTGCTGGTGGCCGGTGCCAACGTTATCCGCTTTGCGCCGGCATTGAATATTAGCGATGCCGAGATAAAAGAAGCCATGCTTAAATTCAAAAAAGCGGTACAGGCGGTTACTTTAAAATAAGAAAAACCAAGAATTGTTACTCTATACCCTTTATAATCGCAGGGTAGAGTTATACCCAGCTAGTTAATGGAATATTTTTCATATAGGTTGGATATAGAACAGAATTTTAATAAATAAGTGTTTTACTTATAGAATAGTATTTCGAATTGGGAGCTCAAAGAATGAGACGCGAATTAGCAATTGAATTTTCTCGAGTGACAGAAGCAGCAGCCTTAGCCGGCTATAAATGGTTAGGCAGGGGCGATAAAAATACCGCAGATGCGGCGGCAGTGGAAGCGATGCGTCTGATTTTTAATCAGATTAAGATTGATGGTGAAATTGTTATCGGTGAAGGCGAAATTGATGAAGCACCGATGCTTTATATTGGTGAGCATGTCGGTACCGGTGAAGGCGATGCGGTCGATATTGCTGTCGATCCTATTGAAGGTACGCGGATGACGGCAATGGGGCAGTCCAACGCACTGGCGGTATTAGCGGTCGGCGAAAAAGGCAGCTTTCTGCGTGCACCGGATATGTATATGGAAAAGCTGATCGTTGGCCCTAATGCTAAAGATGCCATTGATTTAGAACGCTCTTTAGAGCAAAACCTTAAAGCCGTGGCCTTTGCACTTGGCAAACCATTAAGCGAGCTGACGGTAGCGACACTGGCTAAGCCGCGTCATGATCGTGTCATTAAAGAGATGCAGGGTTTAGGTGTGCGTGTTTTTGCCATTCCTGATGGCGACGTGGCTATCTCGGTACTGGCTTGTGTACCGGAGAGCCAGGTTGATGTGCTGTACTGTATTGGTGGCGCGCCGGAAGGGGTGATTTCTGCCGCAGTCGTGCGTGCGCTGGACGGCAATATGCAGGCACGTCTGATTCCCCGCCCTATGGTAAAAGAGCCGACCGAAGAAAATATTAAGATTGGCGAAGAAGAAGTGGCACGCTGTGAAGCTGCCGGCATTGAAGTTAATAAAGTCTTAAAGCTGGAAGAGCTAGTAAAAAATGACAATGTCATCTTCTCGGCAACGGGTATTACTAAGGGTGATTTAGTGGAAGGGGTGGCGGTCAATGGCCGTTTAGCGACAACGGAAACCCTGGTGGTGCGAGGTAATTCCCGCACCGTGCGCCGTATTCATTCAACCCATTACCTGGATCGTAAGGATCCTAACCTGAAAGATATTATTCTTTAAGGCCAATAAAAAAGGCGTTGCTGGCAACGCCTTTTTTATTTACGTAATTTTACATTGGAAATCTCATGGTTAGCTGATTTTTTCAAAATCAGATTAGCACGGTCCCGGGTCGGGCGAATATTTTTCTTGAGATTCACACCATTAATTTCATCCCAAATTTTTTCAGCTATGGTAATGGCTTCGTTTTCCGGCATTTGTGAATAACTGTGAAAATAAGCTTCAGGATCGGTAAAGGCACCTTCTCTGAATTTTAAAAAACGCTGCACATACCATTTTTTCAGCAAGTCGGTGTCGGCATCGACAAAAATAGAGAAGTCCACAAAATCAGAGACAAACACCCGGTGCTGGTGGCCGGGATAATTGATGGCACTCTGCAGGACATTTAACCCTTCAAGAATAACAATATCGGGTTTCTCTAACTCTATGCGCTGATCCGGTAGAATATCGTAGGTCAAGTGCGAATAGATAGGCGCGGTCACCAGCTCCTTGCCTGACTTGATAGCCGCCACGAAATCTATCAGTGCTTTAATATCAAAACTCTCAGGAAAACCTTTTTTATGCATCAGGTTGCGGGCCACGAGCTCCTGATTGCAGCGTAAAAACCCATCTGTGGTCACCAGGGCAACCTTTGGATGCTCCGGCCAACGTGATAATAAGGCCTGGAGAATGCGCGCTGTGGTGCTTTTGCCGACGGCCACACTGCCCGCAATGCCAATAATATAGGGAATATTATTATTGTTTTTGTTTAAGAATTTGTCACGCACCGCATGCCGATATTGGCGCGCCTTGACATATAAGTTAAGCAGACGGGAAAGCGGCAGATAGATATCAATCACTTCCTCAATGGACAGGGATTCATTAATCCCCTGCAGTTGTTGCAGCTCGGCTTCAGAAAGAGGAAGCTCGACATTATCACGCAGTTCAGCCCACTCCCGTCGCTCAAATTGCATATAGGCATCATGCCGACTATTAGGCTGTTTTGTTTTCATTTTCAGTTATTTCTTCTTCGATATAGATCGAATTAGCATGTCCTTGCGGATTATCTGTGTAAATATGATATTGGCCTGCAGGTTTGATAAGCCTTTCAAATATATTAACCAGTGCTTCCTGCGATTGTTCGACATTTTTTTGTTCGTTGAGACTGATAAAAGCAGCATCGAAGTCGCTTTCTACCCAGCAGGTGTAATCATAAAGATCTAAATAGGCTTCCTGTAACAGGTAGACACCTTCAATGATAATAATATCAATATTCTTAAAATCATATTCAACGGTACGGGGGTGCATGACGTCATCCAGTGTCACTGAGGTTTTAATAGTGCCGAACAGTTTCAGCGGCAGAATTAACTGCTCCACCATCTCATCAAAACGATAAGCATTAAGGTAATACTCTTCCGGGCTATTCATAACATTAAAGCGCACTCTTTCTGAGGATTCCCAGTCATCGGTGTGCACCACAGCAACAGAAATCCCTTCCAGCTCTAGCGCCGCTGCGACTTTTTCCGCTAATGCCCGTTTACCGCTGCCTTCAATCCCGCTAATAGCAATGATTTGCGCCTTCGTTGATTCTTTTTGATTATGCAGATCCCGCAAAACGGATTTTATTTGCGCTGCGTTATTAAATACGGTTTTCAACGATAATGATCCCTTGGTTTATGAATAATGAAAACTGCTCACAGTTGCCATTACAAATGCCTTAATATCAGGAGCCCGGCTCCTGCACAAAAAGCTGCGCGCATTATGCCATAAAAACGAAAAGCTACAAAAAGGGCCATTTGCTTAATGGCCCTAGGGAAGTTGATAGTGTGACGGTTAGTCTGTTTTTTTGCTCAGGAAGTCAATCAGAGCGATAAAATCTTGTTCACTTTTCAGCGCACCGGTATTGACCTGGTATTTGCCGTTGACAATCAGGGTAGGGACGCCGCGAATGGCAAAGGTTTCTGTATTGCGTTTCATCTGTGCAGCTAAGCCATTGACCGGAAAGCTCTGCAGTGCGCTTTGTGCTTCCTGTGCAGTAATACCGGCCTGCTCAAAGATGGCAATAATATCCTGCTCGCCATTAATGGCCTTACGCTGCTGATGGATTTGTGCAAAGATTAATTCTGCGACTTTGTCTTCCACCTGCAGTATTTCTGCCGCAGCATAGGCACGCGTCAGCTGCGCGCCCATCTCTTTGCCGAGAAAGTTAACATGATTCTTTTTAAAGGTAACATTATCAGCCAGGTTAGCTTTCAGCTTAATGATAAAGGGTTCAAGGCTGGCACAATGGCTGCAGTAAAAAGAGAAAAACTCCAGCACTTCCGGTGTTGGCGTGGCCGTTTGTTTAACCACCTGATAGTGGGTGCCTTCCTGGTAGTCGTTCGCATAGGCAGTAAGGGGAAGCAGGATCACCCCCAGCAAAAGTGCAAAAATTTTTTTCATGACCTGTACCTTATGTTTAGTGGTTAGTAATTGGGTTGCAGCGTTAACGGTGCTTCCTCGAGCGCGCTGATTTGTTGCTGCAGTGACTGCAGTAGCTCTTTCCAGTATTGCTCAGTGGTAAACCAGGGAAAGCTTCTGGGAAATGCCGGGTCGGACCATCTTTTGCTGATCCAGTTGACATAGTTGATTATACGCATGCTGCGCAGCGGTTCAATTAAGGACAGCTGCTGGGGATCAAACTCATACTCTTCCTGATAGCCGTCTAATAGCATAGATAAGCGCAGCTGTTTTTCCTGCCTGTCTCCGCTGAGCAGCATCCACAGGTCCTGAACCGCAGGGCCCATTCTGCAGTCATCAAAATCGACAAAATAGGGCTGCTTGTCATTGATCAAGATATTACTGGCATGGCAATCCCCATGCAGGCGGATCAGTTCAACAGCGGGCTTAAATTGTTTTCTGACCTGCTGTTCGAGGTTATTGAGCGCGGCAAACAGTGGCTTATGAATAAAAGCAGGTATTAACTCACTGCTTTGCAGCCCCTGCAGGGGAGCAGAGAGCATGTGCTCTATATCCAGCGGCTCCCGGTAGTGAAATTTACCCTGCGCGCCAATACAATGCATTTTGCCCAGAGCGACACCAACATCAAAGAGCTGGTCGATATTATCAAGCTCCATGGTGCGTGCCGATAAGCTTTTAAACAGCGCAAAATAATAACCTTCAAAGAAAAACAGGCTTTGTCCGTTAATTTCAATGGGCGGGGCGACCTGGCAGCCGTGCTTATATAATTCTAAACAAAACTGCAGCTCTTCCTGCAGCTGCGCCTGTTGCCAGCGTTGCGGGCGGTAGAATTTAACCACATAGCGCATCTTATTTTCATCAGTAAAGAGGTAAACCCGGTTTTCATAGGAGTTAAGCGCCATTAATCCGCTTTCCGGGTAAATGCCGATACTGGCTAAGGCATCGAGCTGCCGCTCCGGTGTCAGTGATAAGTAACTAAAATTGCCGTTATTCATGCTTTTCTCATAAGTGGTGGTCAACGGGCAAAGCAAAAATGCGCTGCAACAGCACGATTTGCTTTCCCTTGACCCTGGCTAAATCAGAGCAAGCCGCGCGCTTTGAGTAATGCTGTTTGAAAGTCATCCTCACAATCTTTGGCAATACCCGGAATCATGTCGTCTTTTTCCGTCTGATCCATTTTCAGGTGGTAAATAAGCACTTCATCGCTCAGCTCTGCAAGGGGCTGGTCAAAGCTGGACTCTTTGGCAACCAGCGCCAAAACCTCCATTAAGCTTAACTCTTTATTTTTTAACCAGTATGGTTTTAATAGTTCCAGTATTTCATTGACACGATGGCTGTCCATGGTTGTCTCCTTAAGTTTAACTGCTTAAATTACGGCGTAACTCATTTAAAACCTGTCTGGCACCCGGTTTTATCGCCCGCCAGATAGCAAAGCTTTCTGCCGCTTGACCGACCAGCATGCCCAGTCCGTCAATAACGAGGCGCGCACCCTGCTCTTTTGCCCAGGCGTTAAAAGCGGTTGCCTGCGCGCTATACATCATATCGTAGACCGCGGTTTCCGGGCGGATCAACGCTGGACTGATAGCCGGTATCTGGCCATTGAGGCTGGCAGAAGTGGAGTTGATAATCAGATCAAAGTCACCCGATAACTGGCCAAATTCACAGGCGGAGATATTGCCCTTGCAGGAAAAAATGTCTGCTAATGTTTGTGCTTTGGCAAAGGTGCGGTTGGCAATAATCAGCTGTCGCGGCTTTTCTGCTAATAGCGGCCCGCAAACACCCCGTGCCGCACCGCCGGCGCCCAATAAAAGAATGCGTGCATCTTGCAGCGCGACATGATTGTTGTGCAGATCTAAGACTAAACCGGCACCATCGGTATTGTCGCCGATAATAATGCCGTCATCGGTTAGTTTTAAGGTGTTCACGGCCCCGGCTAAGGTGGCGCGTTCAGTGAGTTGCTGTGCGTATTTAAAGGCCTGCTCCTTAAAGGGAACGGTAATATTGCAGCCCTTACCCTGAGCGGCAAAAAAGGCATCCAGGGTCTTTTCAAAGTTATCGACAGGGGCTTCTATCGCCTTGTAAACCAGTTGCTGAGCCGTCTGTTTGGCAAAGAGCGTATGAATAAAAGGCGACTTACTGTGGGTAATGGGATTGCCAAAAACAGCATACTGATCCATAAAGGCTCCAAAATAATAATAACAAGTGTTGATAATGGTAATTTATCACTTATCAATATCTTGTGGAAGTTAATAAAAGCGGCGACTAACGCAGACGCTTTCCGGATTGTGCCTCATAGATTTGTGACGGTGCCGATAGGCCGCTGACCGGTGCATCGATAATGCTCTCCAGCAGGGGCTGAGCGGCAAACATCTCCCTTACCTGTGCGCTGGTTGTGCACGGCGCTAAGCCGGATAGATTGGCGCTGGTGGAGATAATGGGTTTGCCAAACTGCAAACACAGCTGCTGAACAACGGGGTGTGCGCTGACCCGCACGGCCACACTGTCAAAGTCACCACTGACTAATTTACACAGTTCTTTTTGCGCAGGAATAACCCAGGTAAAGGGACCCGGCCAGGTTTTATTTATCGCCGCAAGCTGCTCTGCATTTAAGGCATCGAAATCGGCGTATTTTTTTAATTGCTCGCTATTTGCGGCAATTAAAATCAAGCCCTTATGCGCGGGACGTTTTTTTATACGCAGAACTTTTTCAATCGCCTCGGCGCTGTCCGGATCGCAGCCCAGACCAAAAACGGATTCTGTCGGATAGGCAATAACGCCCTGATGCTGTAATGCATTCAGAGCGTTAGATAGATCTAGTACAGTCATTGCGATACCTCTAACTGATTAGCCAAAAAAGCAATAGCAAAAGATTTCAGTATATCTGTTGTACTTTGCATTACCGGTAGATCTGAATCAGAGCCCATTAAAATAGCAACAAAAGGTGTAGACATTGGTGTTCCCTGCTGAATTAATTTGTTGGTATCGCCTGATACCTGAATAAGGCGACTAGCCGCTTATTATATAGGCTTGCTGCGGTAACCACACCCTTTTTTTGGACATATTATGCGAAAGGAAGAGGCCGTTTTGCGTTCAATCAGGATTGGCCAGTGGCAATCCGGACAGAACTCATTGACCGGTTTGCCGTTTACCGCATACTTACAACTCGGGTAGTTATCGCAGGCATAAAAGGTTTTTCCATATCGGGACTGGCGCTGAATGAGCTTGCCTTTTTTGCATGTCGGGCAGCTGATCTCCTGTGCCTGCTGCGTTTCCTCCGCGACTGCTTTTTCAGTGAGCTGTGCGCTATGCAGGCAGTCCGGATAGGCGCTGCAGCCGATAAACAGGCCGTATCGTCCCTGTTTGAGCACCAGCTCTTGGCTGCATAAAGGGCAGCTGCTGCCGCTCAGCACTTTTTTGATTTCACTTTTTTCATGCAGTGGGCGCAGGTAAGTGCACTCCGGGTAGTTTGAGCAGCCTAAGAAGGCCCCTTGTTTGCCATTGCGAATATGCAGAGCAGCGCCGCATTCCGGACAAGTTTCCTGCCGGCTTGGCTGCTGTCGATGTAGACCTTGCACGTTAGGGCTCATATTAATGAATTAACCCGTCTTCAAAATCCAGGAGCATGGATTCAAACTGCAGGAAAGCATCGTTACTCTGTGGATCATTAAACAGCACCATTAAGATCAGCCACTTCAGATCATGCAGGGCTAAGCTGTCGATCTCCAGTGACATGGCGCAGTCAATCACCACTTCACGGGTGTGTGTATTGAGGATATTGGCCAGCTCCAGGTAAGAGATATAGCCGCGACAATCACTGCTTAAACGCTGCTGTTCGAGATCGCTGTAAATGCGCTGCGAGGTTTTTTGCGCCGCCTGTGTTTGACTTTGCGGATGTAACTGATGCAGACCGGCAAGGTTATCCAGCCAGGCGAGCGCTTTTTTAATATCGTTTTTTTGAAATCCCTCTTCTAATAACTCATCGGTGATCTTATTGGCATTGAGCTCCATGGTCTGATCAACCTGCATATAACTTTCAAAAAGATACATTATGACTTCAAACATATTAAACCTTTTTATTTTCAAGGAGATAAAGGTTAGCGATCAATTAATTTAAGTTTTTAATCTAATATAACCCTGTTCTGTAGCGCTAATACTACCAGTTATCTCCAATTCTATTAACTGATTTTGCAAGCTAACCACATCTAAACCGCTGCGCGCCAGCAACTGTTCAAGGGTCGTGATATGAAAATCAATATGTTGCAGTAAGGGGTGAGCGGCGACTGGCGCGCCAGGTTGTGCCTTATCAGTCGCACGCCTATTGAGTTGCAGATGACTAAACTCAGTGCAGATATCTTCTTTATCAACCACCAGTTTAGCCCCCTGTTGAATTAACTGATGGCAGCCGCACGCCTCGGGATTATCGATGGAGCCGGGCAGGGCAAAAACCTCCCTATTTTGTTCAGTGGCATAGGCAGCGGTGATCAGAGAGCCGCTGCGCTTGGCGGCCTCAATGACCAGCACGCCCAGGCTTAATCCGGAAATAATACGGTTGCGGCGTGGAAAATGGGCCGCTAAGGCGGGGGCATTCGGCCAGAACTCGGAAACGAGTAAGCCCTGTTCAATAATTTGTTGTGCCAGTCGGGCATGGCGTTTGGGATAAATATTATTTAAGCCCGTGCCTAATACGGCAATGGTTTTGCCCTGTTTGTCAAGTGCGCCCCGATGCGCCAAGCCATCAATGCCGATGGCTAAACCACTGGTAATGGTAAAGCCCGCATCACTTAAAGCACCGGCGAACTGGTAAGCCTTTTCCTGTCCGTAAGGTGAACACCTGCGGCTGCCGACTAAGGCAATTTGCGGCTCAGCTAACAGGCTTGGCTCACCTTGCAGATAGAGTAATAATGGCGGATTGCTGATCTCTTTTAACTGCTGCGGATAATAAGGACTGTCAAAACAGATAATATGTTTATTTGCACCGCTGCTTAACCAGTTTAAACTTTGCTCTATTAAATGCTGGTTGGGATGGCGCAGCGCAGCAATCTGCTGTTGTTTTAAGTGGTAGGTGCGCAGTTGTTGCTCGGAAAGTTGAAAAAGTTGTTCGATGCTGTGTCTGGAAAGCAGCTTAAGAATGCTGCGCTTTTGCAGTGCCGGGATATTATCTAATATAAGCCAGCGCCTGATATGCCGGGCATGATCCGCCGGCTGCTGTTGTGGAGTAAAGAGATCGATGCTAGCCTCCTTAGTTGCTGCTCCTGGTTGTCGCTGGGCGAAAGCTGTCAGCCGCCGGCTGACAGCGAGCTGCTAAAACTCTATGCCTTGTATATGATTATTTACCTTCATAATATTGGTGCTGCGCATCACCAGGGCAATACTGACTTTTTCATACACTTTAAAGACCATCAGTTCACCAATCTGCTCATCAGGAAGCTGTAAATCCGGACCGCTTATTTTTGCGAATCTGCTGCTATCTTGCTGATATGTAACATGTTCATCATTGATCATTAGCGCAGGGCCGGGCTGCTGAATGGCGAACATCGAGCCTATGGTAATGTTTTCCCGCGCGCCTTTATTGATAACCACAATATCCCCCCGAGCAATCACGCTGGCATTATTAAGTGCGGCGAGAATGTTCCCCTGGATCGACGCAGGCACGGGTTGCGGCAGAAAGAAGGCCGGTAAGCTGTCATACTCAGGAATGGCCAAAACCAGATCTCCCTGATGTGCTGCGCGAGTGCTGTTCAGAAAATCGTGTGGTGTGACTTGCTCTGTGCTGCTGACATGGGGATTTTTGGATAGTTGTGAATGACCGATAAAGGTAAGCTCAGTACCTAACAGCTCATCGCTTTGCGGATCGATATAGTTATCGCCTAAACGGTACACCCCGTAAAGTTTATGGGCATCATATTTTCCCTGGGCATAGAAAAGATCACCGGTCGCAAAACGCCTTGCACCGCTGGCATTACCTAACAGGCGCGGAGCATTGGCTAACAGCTCGCTATTAATCACATGGTCTTTGGATAAAAAAGCGGAGATAGCGGCAAGGGGGATGGTCGGGATGGGCTCTCTTTTTTCCGCTAAACGCGGCGTCGGCGATAGTTTTTTCAGCTGTTTACGTGTTAATCTCGGCTCGCCATTGACCCAAATCAGGGTTAACAGATCGCCGGGATAGATAAGATGAGGGTTTTCCACCTGGCTGTTCGCCTGCCATAAACGCGGCCATAACCAGGGGCTATTGAGAAAGTGGGCGGAAATATCCCATAAGGTATCGCCTTTTACGACCGTATAGGTTTCAGGATGATCTTCTTTTAGTGTTAGCACATCAGCAAGGCTGACAACGGAAAGCATAACGCCTAATAAGAAAGAGGTAATTAGTTTTAGTTTCATAACAATCCCTATTTCGTGAGTAATAAAACTTTTGTGTGCAAGGCAATGGCTATACCCTTTTCACCTCTCCACTTCCATCCCTGTTGTGCTGATTTTGCATCTTGAGGTCGATTGGGTATAAAATTAGCATTCATAAACATTAACTATGGAGCAAGATAATACCATGGCTGTACTAGAAGTATTACATTTTCCCGATCAACAACTAAGAAAGGTTGCCAAAGCTGTTGAAGAGATCACACCTGAGATCAAAGAGATAGCTGCCGATATGCTGGAAACTATGTATCAGGAAAATGGTGTGGGTCTTGCGGCAACTCAAGTCAATATCCATAAACGCATTGCTGTTATTGATACATCAGAAAGTCGCGATCAACCTATGGTGCTTATCAATCCTGAGATTATAGAACAATCTGGCGAAGAGGAGTCTGAGGAAGGCTGTCTTTCTGTGCCGGAAACCAATGCCAAGGTAAAACGTTGTGAATTTGTGACCGTGCAGTACCTGGATCTTGACGGTAACAGACAAGTGCTTGAAGCTGATGGTTTGCTGGCGGTGTGTATTCAGCATGAACTGGATCACCTGCAAGGCAAACTGTTTATTGATTACCTGTCCCCATTGAAGCAGAAACGCGTTAAAACCAAGCTTGAAAAACTGCAGCGTTATAGCCAAAGACACGCTGCGCTGTAAAGAATTACCTGTAAATAGCGAACAGATCAAACCATGATCTGTCTTGCTGATCAAAAATGACGCTGCCAGATTTTTGATTTTTATTCAGAATATCCTGTTCTTTAGCACGGCTCGCCGCTGTGGTGCGAACCGTGCTGCTAGATTAACGCATATTTTATTGCGTTTATTTCTCAGTGCAGGACAGAATAGCAGCATTAATGCATTGACCATAACTAAGGCTATTTGTGAAAAAATTAAATATTGTTTTTGCCGGCACCCCTGATTTTGCAGCTCAACACCTGAGTGTTCTGCTGGCATCTGAATTTAATGTGCTGGCCGTCTATACGCAACCGGATCGCCCGGCAGGGCGGGGAAAAAAATTAACCGCCAGTGCCGTTAAAGAAGTGGCACTGGCGGCCAATATTCCCGTCTACCAGCCGCAAAACTTTAAGGAAGCGGGCAGTGTTGAGCAACTGGCCGCATTAAATGCCGACCTTATGGTGGTCGTTGCTTATGGTCTGATTCTGCCCAAAGAGGTGCTGCAGACCCCCCGCCTGGGTTGTTTAAATGTCCACGGCTCGCTATTACCGCGCTGGCGCGGAGCGGCTCCTATTCAACGTGCCATTTGGGCCGGCGATCAGGAAACCGGGGTGACTATTATGCAGATGAATGAAGGCTTAGATACCGGGGATATGCTCAGCAAGGTCAGCTGCCCTATTGCCAGTGACGAAACCAGTGCCTCCCTATATGAAAAACTGGCGCAGCTTGCACCCGTCGCCTTAGTGGATACCATTCGCCAGTTAGTGCAGGGGCAGATACAGGCGCAAGTGCAGGATGAAAGCCTAGCCAACTACGCGCAGAAGCTCAGTAAGGCGGAAGCGCTGATTGACTGGTCGCAGGAAGGCGCTTTTATCGAACGCTGTATTCGTGCCTTTAACCCCTGGCCGATGAGCTACTTTATGCTGGCAGGAAAAGCGGTCAAGGTGCATCGCGCAACCTTATTAGCTGTTAGCAGTGACCAGCAGCCCGGCACTATCATCAGCGCCGATAAAACAGGTATTCAGGTTGTTACCGGCTCAGGGGTGTTGAACCTCGAGGTTATTCAGCTTGCCGGTAAAAAAGCGCTGCCGGTACAGGATATTTTAAACGCCCGCCGCGAGCTGTTTGCGCCGGGAAGCAATTTACAGCCACAGGGGCATTGATATGAATGTCAGAGCACTCGCTGCTAAAGTATTAAACCAAGTTGTCGAGCAGGGAGTGTCTTTATCACAAGCCTTGCCTGCTGCTCAGCAGGATCTCGGAGCCAAGGATAAAGCGCTGTTACAGGTGCTTTGTTATGGCGTGTTACGCACTCTGCCACGATTGGATTTTTTCTGCCGGTCATTAATGAAAAAGCCGTTAACCGGCAAACAGCGCGCCATGCACTTTCTTATTTTAGTGGGCCTGTATCAGCTGCTCTATACGCGCATTCCCAGCCATGCCGCTGTCGGCGAGACGGTGAATGGTGCCAAAGCGCTTAAAAAACCGGCCCTCAAGGGAATGGTCAACGGCGTGCTGCGCAGCTTTTTGCGTGAACAGGAAAGTTTGCTGGCCAAGGCTGAGCAACAGGATAGCTTGCGTTACTGCCATCCAAGCTGGTTAGTGAAGCGTCTGCAGAGCGCCTATGGTGCTGACCTTGCTGCAAAAATTATGCATGAAAACAATCAGCAGGCGGCGATGTGGCTGCGGGTCAATGCCCGCCACCATAGCCGTGAGCAATATCAGGCGTTGTTAAATGAAGCACAGTTAAGCAGCTTTGTTGCTGAAGATGCGGAAAACAGCAATGCCTTACGTTTACAAAAAGCGACCGATGTTTACCAACTGCCGGGCTTTGAACAGGGCTGGGTTTCCGTGCAGGATGGCGCCGCACAGCTGGCCGCACACTATTTGGATGCGCAGCCGGGGGAACTGATCCTGGATGCCTGCGCTGCGCCGGGGGGAAAAACCGTCCATACTCTGGAGCTGCAGCCGCACATCAAACAGATGGTCGCGGTCGATGCGGATGATAAACGCCTGCTCAGGGTACAGGAAAACTTACAGCGCCTGCAGCTCTCGGCAACGGTAATACACGGTGACGCTGCGCAACCGGACAGCTGGTGGCAGGGCGAACTCTTTGATCGTATTCTCTGTGATGCCCCCTGTAGTGCTACCGGGGTGATTCGTCGTCATCCCGATATTCGCTGGCTGCGTCGTGATAGCGATATTGCCGAGCTGGTGGCGCTGCAGAAGCGTATTTTAAAGGCGCTCTGGGAAAAATTAAAGCCCGGCGGTATCTTACTGTATGCCACATGCTCCATTTTGCCGGATGAAAATGATCTACAAATTCAAAGTTTTCTGCAGGAGACCAGGGATGCGAGATTAATTCCGCTTTCCGGGCAGTATCATAGTGTCGAACAGGGACGGCAGCTATTGCCTAATGAAGCCGGCATGGACGGTTTTTATTATGCGAAACTGCAGAAATCGCTATAAAAATGCTAGGGTCTGTTGGCCTGTCGCGTTTGTTTTTTTATCAATTACTCGAAAGGTCAATAGACCCTAATGGAGCAGCATGAAAATTATTATTTTAGGGGCCGGACAGGTCGGTGCCTCACTCGCTGAAAATCTGGTCGGAGAAAACAACGATATTACCGTTATCGATCTTTCCGGCGAACGCCTGCAGGCGCTGCAGGACAGGTTTGATCTGCGCGTCGTACAGGGCAGTGCTTCCAGTCCGGATATACTCGGCGAAGCGGGGGCTGACGATTCGGATATGTTAATTGCGGTCACCAATTCCGATGAGGTGAATATGGTCGCCTGCCAGATTGCTTTTACGCTGTTTAATGTGCCGAAAAAAATAGCCCGTATTCGTTCGCAAAGTATTGTTATGCGCGAGAAGGAGCTCTTTAATAGCGATGCTTTTCCTATTGACCATATTATTGCTCCGGAAAAACTGGTCAGTGATTATATTGTCCAGTTAATCGAACACCCCGGCGCCCTGCAGGTGGCCAGTTTTGCCGATGGCAAAGTCGGCCTGGTGGCCATTAAAGCTTATTATGGCGGCGCGCTGGTGGGTAATGCGCTGTCGGCATTAAAGGAGCATATGCCCAATATTGAAGCCCGCGTCGCCGCTATTTTTCGCCGCGGCAAGGCGATTCGCCCGCAGGGCACCACCATTATTGAAGCCGATGATGAGGTGTTCTTTATTACCAGCAGCCAGCATATTCGCCCGATTATGAGTGAGATGCAGAAGCTCGAGCACCCCTATAAACGCATTATGATTGTCGGCGGCGGCTATATTGGCGAAAGCTTAGCGCGCTGTCTGGAAAAGGGAAACTCGGTTAAATTAATAGAAAAAAATCAAGCTCGTGCCGAGCAGTTATCAGAAAACCTTTCTAATACCATTGTGTTTTGCGGTGACCCTTCCGATCCTGAATTGCTGAGCGAAGAAAATATTGAACAGATCGACCTCTTTATTACCGTCACCAATGAAGATGAAGCGAATATTATGTCCGCGATGCTGGCCAAACGTATGGGCGCGCGCAAAGCCATGGTACTGATTCAACGCAGTGCCTATGTGGATCTGGTCGGAAGCAGTATTATTGATATCGCTATTTCACCGCAGCAGGCGACCATCTCCGCCCTGTTAACCCATGTGCGCCGGGCCGACCTGAAGCATGTTTACTCGCTACGCGAAGGCCTGGCTGAAGCGATTGAGATTATCGCGCGTGGCGACAGTACGACCTCTAAAGTCGTCGGTAAGCAGCTGCGCCAGCTTAAGTTACCGCCGGGTACCAGTATTGGTGCCATTGTCCGTAACGAGGAAGTGCTCATTGCCCACGATCGCATCGAAATAGAAACGGATGATCATGTCATTTTATTTCTGGTAAATAAAAAGTACATCACTGATATCGAAAAACTGTTTCAACCCAGCCCTTTCTTTTTATAAAACGGCAGTACTTTCATGGTCTATCGTCCGCTTTTCTTTATTACCGGCCTGGTGCTGTCAAAAATGGCCTTTTTCATGTATCTGCCGATGGCACTGGCTTTTTATCATAACAGCCTGGGCGGCGTGGAATTTTTATCGGCCATTATTATTACCCATCTAGCATCGATTTTTTTTGTTTTTATAGGTAAAGAAAAACAACGCTCGCGTTTAGGGGTGCGGGAGATGTTTTTATTAACCACTGTCGTGTGGCTGTTAGCCAGCCTGTTTGCTGCACTGCCCTTTGTTTTTATCGAACATATCAGTTACAGCGATGCTTCTTTTGAAACCATGTCCGGGATAACGACAACCGGCAGCACGGTGCTGCACGGACTCGACAGCATGCATCCGAGTATTTTATTGTGGCGCTCTATTCTGCAATGGTTAGGGGGCGTCGGCTTTATCGTGATGGGGGTGGCGATTCTGCCCTTTTTAAATGTCGGTGGTATGCGTCTCTTTCAAACTGAGTCTTCCGACTGGTCTGATAAGGCGGAATCAAAAACACGGCGGGTCGCCATGGATATTATCCTGGTTTATCTTGCCTTAAGCGCCTGCTGCTTTCTCGGGTACCGCTTAACCGGAATGGCGCCCTTTGACGCGCTTAATCATGCGATGACCACTATTTCTACCGGGGGCTACTCAACATCGGACAGCTCAATGGGGCACTTTTCAACGGGCGCCCATTGGAATGCCATTGTCTTTATGTTTCTTGGCGGCTTGCCTTTTTTATTGTTTGTGCGTGCCTTTAATCACCGTAATATTCTTTATCTGCTTAATGATGCGCAGGTGCTGGGCTTTATTAAGCTGGTCTTTACTTTTAGTGTCAGCTTAACGCTCTACTTGGTGCTGACCGGGCAGTTTTTACCTATGGATGCACTGCGTTTAAGCCTGTTTAATGTTATCTCGGTGATGACCACCACCGGGTTTGGTCTGGACGATTTTATCTCCTGGGGGGATTTCAGTGTGATGCTCTTCTTTGCGCTGTTCTTCTTTGGCGCCTGCTCTGGTTCAACAGCCGGAGGAATGAAGATATTCCGCTTTCAGATTGCATTAAGCCTGTTAAAGCGCCAGCTTATGCTGCTGATGCACCCGCATGGCATCTTTCCGCAGAAATACAATAAGCGCAGTGTCAGTGATGATATTCTACGCTCGCTGATCGCCTTTGTGCTCGCCTATATGGCCACCATTCTTGTGGCCACGCTATTACTGACCCTGTTTGGCTCATCGGCTATGGTCGCGCTGAGTGCGGCGATAACCGCGGTGTCCAATGTCGGCCCCGGGCTTACCCCGGAAATTGGCCCGGCGGGTAATTTTGCTGATTTTGCCGATATCAGCAAATGGATATTAGCCATCTGTATGTTGATGGGGCGTCTGGAGATACTGACGGTGGTGGTGATCTTTACCCGACATTTCTGGCGTCGTTAAAATATGAGTGATTAGTGATGAGTGATTAGTGATTAGTGATTAGTGATTAGTGATTAGTGGTTAGTGGTTAGTGGTTAGTGATTAGTGATTAGTGATTAGTGGTTAGTGATGAGTGATTGGTGATTGGTGATTAGTGATTGGTGATTAGTGATTA
>JBFGZH010000018.1:0-18478 GCA_041586895.1 Psychromonas sp.
TCACTTTGCAGTAAGCGTTCCTGTGTCTTGACGGCTTGCTCTTTAGCCTGCTGAGAGGCCTGCTGTTCCGCTAAGGCTTTATTTTTAGCCTGCCGGGAGGCTGCAAGTTCGGCAAGTGTTTTTTCCCTAGCCTGTTGTAGCCTTTGTTGTTCGGCTACTATTTTTTCTTTGCTTTGCAGTAATAACCTTTCTTCTCGGAAAGCCTTATCCTGGGCTTCGCGCAATGCTTTTTGCAGCGCCAGACTATTGGCCATCGCCTGCTGCAGGCGCTGCTCTTCAGCTAATATTTTCTCCTCAATCTCCTGCAGGGCATGTTCTGCGGCGATACTGTTTTGTTGCGCCTGCTGTAATACTTTTTCCATCTTCAGGGTATTCTGTTGCGCCTGTTGTAAAGCTCTTTCTTTGGCCAAAATCTCCTGCTGCGCTTTTTGCAGGGCTTCTTCCCGGGTCAAAGGGCTTTGCAGGGCTTGCTGCGCCGCCAGTGCCTGCGCTTCCTGCTGTGCTTGTTGTTCGGCCAGGGCTTTCTCGGCAGCTTGCTTTTCTCTTTCGCCAATAAACCAGGTTAAGGTTTTTCTGTATTGGCGAATATTATTGACGTAATTCTGCGCCTCCTTACCGCGCGCATAGCCATAACGGGTTTTCTTATACCATTTTTTTTGATGCAGCAGGGGGAGGTTCTCCTTAACATCTGACCAGGAGTTCGGATTCTGCTCTTTCATGGCGGTGATACGCCGAGCATCCATGACATGGCCGTAGCCGAGGTTATAACTGGCCAGTGCAAACCACACTTTTTCATCGGCGGCGATGCTATCGGGTAAGCGATTGATCAGTTGTGATAAATATTTAGCACCGCCCTTAATACTCTGCTGTGCATCGAGGCGGTTTTGAATATCCAGATATTTTGCGGTGGCCAGGGTTAACATCATCATGCCGCGCACGCCCGTCGGTGATTTAGCTTTGGGATCCCAATGCGACTCCTGATAGCTGACGGCGGCCAGTAATGGCCAGTCTACTTCTGCCGTGGTGTACTTCTTAAACAGCGCTTCATATTTGGGCAGGGTGCTTTTGATGCGTTTTAAAAATACTTTCGTGTCAACAAAGTCGAAATCCTTAACGTGGCCGAAATATTTCTCTTCAAGTTTGGCAATTGTCTGCTCCTGATGCTGAGTGCCGATAAATTCAATGATTGCTGAATACAGGGTGTCATCCTGGCTGCGCTTTATTAACCAGGCCACAGGCTGTTTAGGGGCGATGGTAAATGCTTCGGCGAGCACCGGATAATAACGTTGTTTTTGTGCCAGTGTGGAGCTGTCGACAATGGCAAACTTAATTTCCTGCTCGGCCACTTTACGCAATAAACTTTCCTGATCTTCGTTTTGCAGCACTTTTATCTGCAGATCCGGCATGCTAGCGAGCAGCGCCTGCAATGTTTCCTGGTGGCTGCTGCCTTCAAGCACCCAAATAGGCGCATTAACATCGCTGATATTGCGCGGGCGGTAAGTCCCTTTGTGATAGACCACTTTTTGTGACACCGAGTAATAGGGCGGGGAGCTGCGGTATTTTTCGGCGCGCTTAGGGGTTAAGGTTAAACCTGAGCCGATAAAATCTATCTGTTCGTTATCCAACGCGGCAAACAGTGCCTTGAGAGTATCGAACTCTTTCACTTCCAGCTCAACATTGAGGTACTCGGCAAAGTTTTCAGCCAATTCATAGTCAAAGCCGCTGTATTGTGAGCCGTCATAACTATAAGTTAATGAACCATTGATGGTGCCCATAATGATGGCATCGCGCTGTTGCACCTTTTCCAGGCTGCTGACTTTGGCAAAAGGCTGGCAGGCAGAGATCAACAGCAGTAACAAGCCGGGTAACAGCCAGTGCATGTTTAGCCTGAATTTTTGAAAGGGCATAATAACGTCCATAGAAGTATCAATAGTATGATTTTAAATCAGGTTTTTGTGAATTTAACATATTAAAAAATATTTTCACTGTGACTATAGAGGGTTTTTATTTAATAAAAAATGCTTTTTGCTTATAATGGCGCCCTAATACCAATTATATCACTGGACGATTACAAACAAGGTATCTAGCCTGAGCCGTAAGTTTATTGTTAATGTAATTGGGCATAACCCAAGTTCATTTATTTATCCTATGAGAGAAATAACCTATGGAAATTTTGCGTGGGGCTCCAGCCTTATCGACATTTCGTGTAAATCAGTTATTAAAAAGCTGTGAAGCATTAAACTTACCTGTTAAGCAAATATACGCTGAATATATGCATGCTGCAGATTTAACTGATGTTTTAAATGACCAAGAGTTAGTTGTATTACAAAAACTATTAACTTACGGACCTAAAATCGCCGAGCATGATCCTGTAGGTACCTTACTGTTTGTTACGCCTCGTCCGGGTACTATTTCTCCATGGTCTTCTAAAGCAACCAATATCGCTGCTAACTGTGGCTTAGCCAAGGTTAAGCGTTTAGAGCGCGGTATTGCTTATTATGTGGAAACAACGGCAGAATTATCTGCACAGCAATATAAAGCATTAGCCGATCTGCTTCACGATCGCATGATGGAAGTGGTCTTTACCTCGTTGGATGACGCAGTCAAACTGTTTATTCAAGGGACGCCGGGGAAAATGACCAGCGTTGATATTCTAGGAGAAGGGCGCGCTGCACTGGAAGCGGCCAATGTCAGCTTGGGTCTGGCTTTAGCCGACGATGAAATGGACTACCTGGTAGAAAACTTTACTAAGTTAGGCCGTAATCCTAACGATATTGAACTGATGATGTTTGCCCAGGCAAACTCAGAGCATTGCCGTCATAAAATCTTTAATGCGGATTGGACTATCGATGGTGAAAAACAGCCTAAATCCCTGTTTAAAATGATCCGCAATACCCATGAAAAAATGTCGGAATTTGTTTTATCAGCCTATAAAGATAATGCTGCGGTAATGGTCGGTGAAAAAGCCGGGCGTTTCTTCCCAAGTGTGGATGAGCGCGAATATGGTTATCACCACGAAGATATTGATATCCGGATGAAATTGGAAACCCATAACCATCCGACAGCGATTTCGCCATTCCCGGGGGCTTCTACCGGATCCGGTGGTGAGATCCGTGATGAAGGTGCAACGGGTGTCGGCTCTAAACCAAAAGCAGGTTTAGTGGGTTTCAGCGTCAGTAACCTGCGTATTCCTAGCTTTGAACAGCCTTGGGAAACTGACTTTGGTAAGCCTGAGCGTATTGTTTCCGCCTTGGACATTATGCTCGAAGCGCCGCTTGGTGGTGCCGCCTTTAATAATGAATTTGGCCGTCCTAATATTCTCGGCTACTTCCGTACTTATGAAGAGCAGGTTGACAGCCACAATGGTTTAGAGATCCGTGGTTACCATAAACCTATTATGCTTGCCGGTGGTCTGGGTAATATTCGCCGTGAACATGTACAGAAAAAAGATATTCCGGTTGGTGCGAAACTGATCGTGCTGGGCGGGCCGGCGATGAATATCGGCCTGGGTGGCGGTGCGGCTTCGTCAATGGATTCCGGTGCTTCTTCAGAAGATCTGGATTTTGCTTCGGTACAGCGTGAAAACCCGGAGATGGAACGTCGCTGTCAGGAAGTGATCGACCGTTGCTGGCAGATGGGTGAAGATAACCCGATTCAGTTTATCCACGATGTGGGTGCCGGCGGTCTTTCCAATGCCATGCCGGAACTGGTCGATGATGGTGGCCGTGGTGGTAAGTTTGAGCTGCGTGCTATTCCTAATGATGAAAAAAGCATGGCTCCGCATGAAATCTGGTGTAATGAGTCGCAAGAACGTTACGTGATGGCGGTTAAGCCGGAAAATATGCCGACATTTGAAGCTATCTGTAAACGCGAACGTGCCCAGTATGCGGTGATTGGTGAAGCGACGGAAGAGCTGCACCTGACGCTGCATGATGAGGAGTTTGATAACAATCCGATCGATATGCCGCTGGAAGTGCTATTAGGTAAGGCACCGAAAATGCACCGTGATGTGAAAACGCAAACGGCGCAGGGTAAAGATCTGGACCTTTCCGGTGCCAGCCTGAAAGATGCCGCAGAGCGACTGCTGCGTTTACCTTCTATCGCGGAAAAGACCTTCCTGATTACCATTGGTGACAGAACGGTAACCGGCCTGGTTGCCCGTGACCAGATGGTTGGCCCCTGGCAGGTGCCGGTTGCCAACTGTGCGGTAACAGCGGCAAGTTACGATACCTACTTTGGTGAAGCAATGGCCTTAGGTGAACGTACGCCGGTGGCGCTGCTAAACTTTGCCGCCTCTGCCCGTTTGGCGGTAGCTGAAGCCATTACCAATATCGCCTGTGCTGATATCGGTGACTTTAAACGTATTAAACTTTCTGCTAACTGGATGTCTGCAACCGGTCACCCGGGTGAAGATGCCGGCCTCTATGCCGCGGTGAAAGCCGTGGGTGAAGAGCTGTGCCCTGAACTGGATCTGACTATCCCTGTGGGTAAAGATTCAATGTCGATGAAAACGCGCTGGCAGGAAGGCGATGTCGAGAAAGAGGTTATCTCTCCGCTGTCATTGATTATTACCGCCTTTGGTGCGGTAAAAGATATTCGCCATACAGTGACACCACAGCTGCGCACAGATAAAGGGGATAGTGATCTTATTCTGATTGACTTAGGTAACGGTAAAAATCGTCTCGGCGGTTCGTCACTGGCGCAGGTTTACAAACAACTGGGTAATGCCACGCCGGATGTTGATAACCCGGCGCAACTGAAGGGTTTCTTTAATGCCATGCAGACGCTAGTTGCCGATCAGAAGCTGCTTGCTTACCATGATCGCAGCGACGGCGGCCTGTTCTCGACTATTACCGAGATGGCCTTTGCCGGACACTGTGGTGTTTCTGTTGAGTTAGATCAGCTGGGCAGTGATGATTTTGCCGCGCTTTATAATGAAGAGCTGGGCGCGGTTATTCAGGTGCGCACAGAAGATAAAGAAGCGGTATTGAATACGCTGGCCGGCCATGGTCTAAGCTGTAATTCGATCGTCATTGGTTCATTAAATGAGCGCGATCAAATTGAATTTACCCGTGATGGTAATGACGTGCTTGTGGCACCACGCCGTGAGTTCCGCTCTATCTGGGCAGAAACGACACTGAAAATGCAGTCGCTGCGTGATAACCCGGCTTGTGCGCAGGAGGAATTTGAGCTTAAGTCTGATGATCAGGATCCGGGCTTAAATGTGCAGTTAACCTTTGATGTCAATGAAGATGTGGCCGCGCCTTATATTGCTACAGGTGTGCAGCCGCGGATGGCCATTTTACGTGAGCAGGGCGTTAACTCCCAACAGGAGATGGCCGCTGCCTTTAACCGTGCCGGCTTCTCGGCGATTGATGTGCATATGAGTGATATTCTGTCCGGTGATGTGCAGTTAGCTGACTTTGCCGGTTTAGTCGCCTGTGGTGGTTTCTCTTACGGTGACGTATTAGGTGCCGGTGAAGGTTGGGCGAAGTCTATTCTGTTTAATGACCAGGCGCGTGACCAGTTCCAGACATTCTTTGAGCGTGAAAACTCATTTGCCTTAGGTGTTTGTAACGGTTGTCAGATGTTGTCTAACCTGCATGAGTTAATTCCGGGTACGGATCTATGGCCGCGTTTTGTACGCAATAAGTCAGAGCGTTTTGAAGCGCGCTTCAGTTTAGTGGAGGTGCAGCAGAATAACTCTCTGTTCCTTAATGACCTGGCGGGTTCACGCATGCCGATTGCCGTTTCCCATGGTGAAGGACGCGTTGAAGTTAAAGATCTCGATCACCTTGCGGCTATTGAAGCAAGCGGTACAGTGGCACTGCGTTTTGTTAATAACTACGGTGAACATACCGAGCAGTATCCTGCCAACCCGAACGGTTCACCGAACGGTATTACCGGCTTAACCTCTAAGGATGGTCGTGTCACTATTATGATGCCTCACCCTGAGCGCGTTTTCAGAACCGTGGCTAATTCATGGCACCCTGATGAATGGCGTGAAGACAGCCCATGGATGCGCATGTTTAGAAATGTACGCAAACAGCTAGGCTAAAAGGCAAAGCCAAGCAAAAAAGGGGATATTTATATCCCCTTTTTTGTGCCTGATGATCAAGGTTTATTATTTATTTTATCTATTATTGTTAAGTTGATTGCATCTCGTGATCTGTTGCTATAAGTTCCCCTTTATTACTACACTCATGGAAGAGGGCCCATTGCTGTATTTCAGGGACCCATAGATAGAAAGTAAAAGGGGCATGCATGGCTAAAACTGCCGAAAATATTTTATATATAGGAGAGAATATTCAGCTGGTAAGGGCCGTGCTTAATTTATCTTCTCCTATTGCCGCACAATCGAATTATTCGATTCACCATCTCTGTACGACAGAGCAGATGCTCTCTGTTTTAGGTGAAACACACTATAGCCATTTAATTTGTGACCTGCCGGTCAGCCAATATTTAATCGAGCAAATTGCCGTTGATTTTCCATTATTACAAACTACTTACCTGGCACCGTTGGAAGCCGAAAAGTTAACCGATGTCTCGGAGCTGATGGAAGGCGTGCTGACTGATGAAGTCAAGGCCACCTTAGATTACGTCAGTATTCCCATCTATTTTAAAAACAGAAAAGGTCAGTTTTTAGCCTGTAACAGCTATTTTTCGCACCTGTTCGGACTGACGCCGGCGCAGGTGGTAGGTAAAACCGCCGCCGATGTTCTATATCCGCACCTGCTTGATGAGATAGAAAGGATAGATCAGAAAGTATTTACCGAGCGCAAGGTTTATTTTTACGAATGTAAAATACAGGATCTGGCCGGTGGAGAGCGGGATATGGTCTTTCGTAAAGAGAGCGTTGCTAACGGTCAAATTCAAATCGGTATGCTCTTTGATGTAACAGAGATCAATGAGGCCAGATCGTTATTAGAAAAAGAGCGCCTGATGTTACGGGCAACCGCGGATATATCCGAGGATCTGATTTTCTTTAAAGATCGGCAAAGCCAGTTTTTAGGCTGTAATAAAAAATTTGAAAAATTTGCCGGCTGTTCTGAAGAGGAGATCCTGGGTAAAAAAGATGAGCAGATTTTTGCTTCTGCGCAGGCGGCAATGTGCCAGGCACAAGACTTGGATGTGATGGTTAAAAAGCAAATTTATACTGGCGATGAGCACCTTACTGACGCCAATGGTGCCCTGCACTTTATCGCAATGCGCAAAGTACCGGTACAAAATCAGCTGGGCGAGGTGATCGGCTTAATCGGGGTGGGCCGGGATATTACGGCGGAATACTTAATGCAGAAACAGTTAAAGATAGGGAATGCTGTTTTTGAAAATAGTAAAGAGAGCCTGCTGGTAACGGATCAGCAGGGTAATATTATTTCTGTCAATAAAGCGCTTTGTGCTACATCCAGCTTCTCAAAAAGTGAATTACTAGGCGCCAATATTAAAGACTTCGCTTCCAACTCCGATGACCTTATCGAGGCTGCTCTGCAGAAGGGCGAGTCATGGCAGGGAGAAGTCATGTGCACCAATAAAAACGGTGCACTTTATTTTGTCTGGTTAGAGGTTTATCTGGTTATGCATGAGGAAGAAGGGACGGTGAACCGCATCTACTCCTTGACTGATTTAAATCAAACTAAAAATATTGACCAGAAAATTCAACATTTAGCAAAATACGATCCGCTGACCGGGCTATTTAACCGGATTGCCATGTTTGCCCGCTTAGAGGATGCGATAAGCCGTGCCATCCATAATGAATCGACCATGGCGGCGATTCTGGTGGATATTAATGGCTTTAAGGCGATTAATGACCGCTTCGGTAATAATGCCGGAGATGCTGTCTTAAAGGAGATTGCCGGACGCCTGAAAAGCTGTGTTTTCGATAAGGATACCGTTGCCCGTTTTGGTGATGATGAGTTTGTTATTATTGTTGATCAACTGGCGGATGAGCAGGATGTGGCGATCGTCGCGCAGAAAATTGCCATGCAGTTTGACCATCACTTTGTTATTGACAAGATGGAACTAAATTTATCCGCGACCATTGGTATTGGTATCTGCCCGGATGATGGCGTCACTGCCGATACCTTAATAGAAAGTGCTGAAAAAGCGATGCAGCGCGGAAAAGAGGATAAAAGTGCAGCCTATCATTTTTATACCATGGGCTTAACGCGTCACTCCAATGAACAGTTTGAGTTAGAGGAAGAGTTAAAGCAGGCGCTGTTGCTGGATCAGTTTGAATTGTACTACCTGCCTCAGTACGACCTGAATAAACGGCAAATTGTTGCTGTTGAAGGGGTGTTGTACTGGAATCATCCGCAGAAAGGCCGTCTGCATCCGGAGAATTTCTTGTTTCTGGCCGAAAAGAGCGGTTTAGCGGTTCCGATTGGCCTGCAAACCCTGCGCAAAGCGGCAAAACAAGCGGTAATCTGGCAACAATCAGGGATTAACTTCGGCCGGATCGCCATTAATATTTCCGAGGCGCAATTATCGCAAAGCAGCTTTATTGCCGATCTGCAGAGTATTTTATTAACCACCAACTGCTCCAGCCAATGGTTGGAATTTGAAATAGATGAAGCCATTTTTCGCAGTGATAGTCCGGTTATTTACGAAAATCTAATGAATATCGCTAAGATAGGCGGGGCGTTGACGGTGGCCAACTTTGCAGAGGATCGCCCTATTTTATATTTGATTGAACAGCTAAGAATAGAGAAGTTTAAGTTATCCAAAAGCTATATAGATATGCGTCCCAGACATCCGTTCGGCGCAGCCATGAAGGATGCGGTGTTTGCCCTGACCCGTTCCTTAGGTGTTGATGTCGTCGCCGAATCACTCGGTGATGTCAGCGATGTGCCATTGACAGGTCGCAAGCCGTTTAATGCCGGAAGGGGATGGTTTGCCAATACAGCGACGAAAGCCTCGGAAACAACTTTTTATCTGCGCTGTAATAAACGCAAATAATGCCGGCTAACAGCCTTTGTAGCTGCTAACGGACGTTTAGGTTTAGGCTGATTTTTGCCAAATCGATTGTTTATCCATCCATGTGCAGGGTCTGTTAGCAGATAATAGATACGGCTTGCATGTCCTGGTATGAACGAGCTGCACAGATAGCATTACTGTGCGGCGATATCCACCTGGCTTTTAGTCGTATGCTGATAGAGGACGAGCTCATTTTAAGTATGTAATGATTTTATGTTTTTGTGCTCTTAAGTTATGTTGCATCTTGTTATCTATTGCTATATTTTCGACTTATTATCCATTTTATCTATAGGCTTTTTGCCGATATATGCACAAGCAACCTGCTCGATTACCGCAGCTATTATTTCTTATTTACTAATCTGAAGGCATAGGGAGTATTCTTGTCTCAACCTGTCGAAAACGTTTTATACATCGGACACAATATTCAACTTGTCAGAACTGTTCTTAATTTATCCAATCCTATTGCTGCAACATCGACTTATTCGCTTCATCATTTAACCTGTATTGAGCAGCTGCTGCCTGCGTTAGCAGAAAAACAATATACTCATTTAATTTGTGAACTGCCGGTCAGCCAATATTTAGTCGAGCAGATAGACGCTGATTTTCCATTATTACAAAGCACTTACCTGGCGCCGCTGGAAGTACCCAAAAGCAAAGAACTCCCGCAGGTAATGGAAGAATTAGTGAGTGATGAAGTAAGGGCAACCTTAGATTACCTGAGTATTCCTGTTTATTTTAAAAACAGAAAAGGGCAATTTGTCGCCTGTAACAGTTATTTTTCACAGCTGTTCGGCCTGACGCCGGCGCAGGTAGTAGGAAAAACCGCGGCCGATGTTCTATACCCGCACCTGCTCGACGAGATAGCGAAGATAGAGCAGAAAGTATTTACCGAGCGCAAGGTTTATTTTTACGAATGTAAAATTCAGGATCTGGGCGGTGGAGAGCGGGATATGGTGTTCCGTAAAGAGTGTGTTGCTGACGGCAAAGTGCAAATCGGTATGCTTTTTGACGTCACCGAGATAAATGCAGCCAGAGCGTTATTAGATAAAGAACGCTTGATGTTGCGGGCAACCGCCGATATCTCCCGGGATCTGATTTTTTTTAAAGATCGGCACAGTGCTTTTTTAGGCTGCAATAAAAAATTTGAACAATTTATGGGCTTCTCTGAGCAGGAGATATTAGGCAAAAAAGATGCCCAGCTTTTTAAGTCATCGCAGGCAGCCATGTGCCAGGTGCAGGATCTCGATGTGATGGCTAAAAAGCAGGTTTATATTGGCGAGAAGTATCTGACAGACGCCAGGGGTGAGCGTCACCTTATTGAAATGAAAAAGGTCCCGGTAGAGAATAAACAAGGCGAGGTAATCGGCTTAATTGCAGTAGGCAGAGATATTACGGCGCATCATCGCATGCAGAAACGCCTGAATATCGCCGACACAGTGGTCGAAAATAGCAAAGAGAATATTGTCGTTACCGATGGTGCGGGCAATATTATTTCTGCTAATGCCGCCTGTTGTACGACATCAGGTTTTTCAAAAAGTGAATTATTAGGTGCGCATGTGCGCATATTTGCTGCCAATCAACGTGAAAATATTGAGATAGCCCTGCAGCAAAAGGGTACTTGGGAAGGCGAGATCACTTTTCGGCTTAAAAATGGTGAGATCCACTTTGCCTGGTTAGAGGTCTATGCTATTAAACAGCCAGAGAAAGAGCTCACTCGCCGTATTTATTCTTTTGTCGATATCAATCAAAGCAAGAATGCTGAACAGAAAATGCAGTTTCTGTCAAAACGGGATCCGTTAACCGGGTTGTTTAACCGTATTGCCCTGTTTACTCGCTTAGAGGATGCGCTAACCCGTGCCAATCATAAAGAAGCCGCGATGGCGGTAATTCTGATTGATATTAACGGTTTCAAGCTGATTAATGAGCGCTTCGGCCATAATGCCGGAGATGAAGTTCTAAAAGAGCTGGCAGGGCGTCTGTGCAGCTGTGTTTTTAATAAAGATACGGTTGCCCGTTTTGGTGGTGATGAGTTTGTTATTATTGTCGATGAACTGTCCAATGAGCAGGATGCGGCTATCGTTGCTAAAAAAATTGCCAGGCAGTTTGAGCAGGCCTTTTCCATAGCAGGCTGCGCCGTCAATTTATCGGCGACTATAGGTATCAGCCTCTGGCCTGATGACGGTATCGATGGAGATACGCTATTAGGCCACGCCGAAAAAGCGATGCAGCGTGGAAAAATGGCCAATAGTCATAGTGTCGATACGAATATGCTTGCCGACAGCTTAGAGAAAAAAATACACAACAGCAAAAATAGTGACGCTACTGTTTATCATTTTTATACCGGAATATTAACCCAGCACTCCCGTCTGCAGCTTAAATTAGAAGAGGAGCTAAAGCAGGCATTACAAGAGGAGCAATTTGAGCTCTATTATCAGCCGCAGTACGATCTCAATAAACTGCAGCCTGTTGCTGTTGAGGCGGTCTTACGCTGGAACCATCCGCAGCGCGGTATACTCTATCCGGACAGTTTTTTGAGCCTGGCGGAAAGTAGTGGTTTACTGGTTGATATTGGCCTGCAGATGCTGCGTAAAGCGGCACGGCAGGCGGTCATCTGGAAAAAGTCTGCGATTAATTTTGGCCGTATCGCCATTAAATTACCGTCACAGCATTTATCAGAAAATGACTTTATTGCGCAGCTGCAGAGTATTCTTCTAGAAAGCAAGTGCTCAAGCCAGTGGCTGGAATTTCAAATTGATGAAGCCGTTTTTGCCAGTATTTGTCCCGTGGTGCGCGGCAATCTGGTTAATATCAGCAAGCTAGGTATTGCCTTGACGCTTGATAACTTTGGCGAAGAGCGTCCTTTTTTACAGTTGTTTGAGCAGTTAAGAATAGAAAAATTAAAAATATCCAAACACTATACAGAGGGCAAATATTCTCACTTTGTCGGCCAGGGGATACAACAGGCAATGCTGGCGCTGACCCGTTCATTAGGCATTGACCTGGTTGCTGAATCACTGCACAGTGCCAGCGAAGGTTCAGCTGCAGGTGATAACCCTGCAGCAGGCAAAGGCTGGCTGGAAAATAACGCAATGAATCCTGCGGAGGCAACCTTTTATCTGCGTTGTCACAAACGTAAATAAGCGCCTTTATCCTTCAATCTTTCAGCGCCTGAGCATTGACAAAGTGGCAGTCTAAACTTTAACCCGCAACCCTTATAAGAGAGTGGCGCTCTCTGATCTGCTTATGTACAAGCATTGCGGCGATGGAAATAGCATCAACGCCAGCGCTTCAGCTATGCTCAGCCATCTAAAATCAAGCCTTGTCATCATTAACAGTTGCTATAATCCGCTATTCTCCTGTCAGAGTGGTAAGCTGTCGCAAGTATTTTCCATCTTGGCTGCAATATGCCGCTTGCTAAAGTGCAAAGGAATATATACTCTTCATTTTTTTTGCTTTTTGGTGATAAAAGCCGATTAGGCAAGGTTTAAAGCATTACAGGAAAATTTTTTATATGGACATGATTTTTGCCGGTGGTTTTGAGTTGTTGAAGAAAGGCGTGTCAGCTCCTGTAATTAGCTATCTGCAACAAAAGTATTTCCCCTTAGCGGCCTGCCAGGGGAGATTGACTAAGTGAACAATATGCGCTTCTCAACGGTAATACTTTCTCTGGTACTGGCTGGGCTGACAGTGGTCTCGCTAATATTGATCAAGGTGGTCTACTCTGGTGCCGAACAAGCGATTGAGCATAATATTGAGCTCATATATCAACGAGATCAACGCGCACTCAATAGTCTGATGGCAGCACAGTTCAATAATATTCAGCAGATCAGCCAGGAGCTGAGCAAGAGTATTGCCATGAATCAGGAGCTAGGGGTAAACGACACTTCCCATTACGGCCATATTATTGATGCGGTGTTGGCCGATATTAGCGGACAACATATTGACGCCATCGTCGTCGAAAAGAAGGATGGCTCAAGCAACGTTTTCAGCAATGTCAGCCTGCTTGGCATACAATTACCATTAAAACAGATTATTCGCCAGCACAGCTCCTTCGCAGTATGGACCAGTACACTTACGGAAGTCGAGGGCAAGCACTACAGCCTAGTGCATTTTTCCCTGCCGATGATTGGTGAGCAGTTTGGTGAAGTGATCGGTAAACTACATACTTTTGTGTTACTAAACGATAATTTCTGGATCGCCAATCAACTGCAGCAACTATTCGCCACTCAGGCTATCTCTTTGCGAAGCGGTAATATTATTCTTGATGACCTGGAAAGTCAGCCGGGGCAACTGCAAATCCTGCGCAGTGCAGCAGATAATACAGGTGAAGGTGTTGTCAGCATTGGAAACAGCACCTTAAGAACACATTATCTACGCATCGGTAACAGTGATAAGTATATGGTCAGCTCACTGCTGTCCAATAGTGCTCAGCAGCTTCTTCAGGATGGCTATACCAAAAACCTTTATTATGCCACTGCACTGGTTATTATCCTCGGGTCGGCTGTAATGCTGGTGATTCGTTATCTGATCACCAGTGCATTGCAGCAGGTGACTGCGTACGCTGAACAGGTTCCCCCAAACGGATCGCCAAGCCCTTTTATGGCCGGGCGTTTCTACGAGTTTATTCGTGTCGGTAAGGCCGTGGAGCAGATGCTGCTGCGCATCCGGGAACGCGACAAACATCTCTCCAGTATTATAGACAATTCGCCGGACCTGATTTTTATCAGGGACTTACAGCACAACTTTCAACTGTTCAATCAGCGCTTTTCTGAGCTGCTGAACATGAAGCAGGAACGGCTGAGGGGCAAACAGAAATCAGGGGCGCTGGCTGCTGATTTGGCAGCACAGCTGCGTGAAGGCGATCTGCAAGTGTTGTACAGTCATCGCCCCATTCAGTATGAAATGGAAATCGAAACCAATAACGGTCGCAGTACTTTTCTGGTGAGTAAATTTCCAATTATGGATGACCAGGATAAGCTCTGTTCGATAGGTGCTATTGCGACAGATATCACCGAGATCAAGCAGGCAGAGGAGCAGTTAAAGCTGGCGCAGCAGGTATTTTCTGAAACTGCTGAAGCCATTATTGTGCTTGATAACGAGCAGAAAGTACTGTCGGTAAACAGAGCGTTTATTGACATGAGCGGCTTCGACAAATGCGATATAACAACAGCTATCCAGGCATTTCTGTCGCTTCATCCGGAAATTCTGCAGCACTTGCAAGATGCCCCCCGCTGGCAAGGTGAGGGCTCTCTACCCTGTTCTGACGGCAGCAGCCTGGCTGTACTGGTATCGGTGACTCATCTCTCCAGCGACAGTGGTGCTAAGCGTTATGTCATCCTTTTCAGCGATATCACCGAACTGAAAATGGCTGAAAAAAGAATAGAAAAAGAGCGGATTATGTTACGGGCTACTGCTGATATGTCAGCCGATCTTATTTTCTTTAAAGATTTAGAAAGCCGCTTTTTAGGCTGCAATAAAGAATTTGAAAAGTTTGTCGGTTGCTCTGAGCAGGAGATATTAGTTAAAACAGACGAGCAGCTTTTTGAACTGAAGCAGGCTTTAATGTGCCAGGAGCAAGACCGACTGGTGATGGCGAATAATAAAAGTTATTGCCGCGAGGTGCATCTGACCTCTCACAAGGGCGATCGTCATTTTTGGGAGATGAAAAAGGCTCCTTTACGGGACAAGCATGGCCAGGTTCAAGGCCTGATCGGAGTCGGGCGGGATATTACCGAGCATCATCTGGTGCAGAAGCGCCTGAAAATTGCAGATACGGCCTTTGAAAATGCCAAAGAGAATCTGCTTGTTTGCGATGGTAAGGGGAATATTATTTCTGCCAATAAGGCCTGTTGCGATGCATCGGGTTTTGCAAAAACAGAATTGTTGGGCGCACACATCAGTCTTATTGCATGCAATCAAGGAGAGAATATTGAAACGGCTTTGCAAAGCAACCATAGCTGGAACGGAGATATCTCCTACCGCACGAAAAGTGGTGAAATCCACTATGGCTGGCTGGAAGTTTATGTTGTCGAACATCCAGAAGAACACTCGGTGAGCCGTATCTACAACTTTATCGATCTCAATCAAAACACAGTGGTGGAGGAGAAAATACAGTTTCTCGCCAAACATGACCCGCTGACCGGGCTGTTTAACCGTATTGCCCTGTTTAACCAGCTGGAGAGTGCGATAGCCCGTGCCACGCATAAAGAAGCCACTATGGCGGTGATTCTGATTGATATCAATGGCTTTAAGGTGATTAATGAACAGTTCGGTCATAATGCCGGAGATTGTGTTCTGCAAGAGGTTGCAGGGCGCCTGAAAAGCTGTGTTTTTGAGAAAGATACCGTTGCCCGTTTTGGTGATGATGAGTTTGTTATTATTATTGATGAGCTGGCTAATGAGCAGGATGTCGCGATTGTCGCGAAAAAAGTTGCTAAGCAGTTTAATAACAGTTTTACCGTAACAGGTTGCGAAGTCAATTTATCCGCCACTATTGGTATCAGTCTCTGGCCTGATGACGGTATGGATGTCGATACGCTGCTAGGTAATGCAGAAAAAGCGATGCTGCATGGCAAAGGCGCTGATTATCATCATGATGATTGTGAGTCTTTAGCAGATAGTTTAGAAAAGAACAGGCGCAGAAAAACAGCCTATGATGGCACCTCCTACTATTTTTATACCAGAAAATTAACCCATTATGACCGTCAGCAGGCAAAATTAGAAGAGGAATTAAAGCTGGCACTGCAGCAGAATCAATTTGAGCTCTATTATCAGCCTCAGTATGATCTTAATAAACTGCAGCCTGTTGCTATGGAGGGGGTGCTACTCTGGCACCATCCGCAGCAGGGAGTGCTCTATCCGGAGTGTTTCTTGAGTCTGGCTGAAAGTAGTGGTTTATTGGCGGACATTGGCCTGCAGATGCTTCGCCAGGCTGCAATACAGGCGGTTATCTGGCAGAATACAGGCATTAAGTTTGGACGTATTGCCATAAAAGTATTGCCAGTTCAGTTAGCACAAGCTCGCTTTATTGCAGATCTGCAGACGATTCTATTCGAAACCAAGTGCTCAAGCCAATACCTGGAATTTCAAATTGACGAAGCCGTTTTTGAAAGCCTTTGTCCGACTGTGTGTGACAATATACTGCATATCAGTAAGCTGGGTATTGCCTTTACCCTTGATAACTTTGCTGAGCAGCGTGCTTTTCTGCAGTTGTTTGAGCAGTTAAAAATAGAAAAATTAAAAATACCGCAACACTATATAGAAGAAGGGCATTATCACCCTGCTGCTCAAGGGGTACAGGAGGCGATATTTGCGCTGGCTCGAGCATTAGGACTGGACGTTGTTGCTGAATCTCTTGGCAATAGAGCAGCACAGTCCGCGAATAACTCGAGTGCACTGAAAAATAAAGCGATGAAAGGCTCGGAGGCAACTTTTTATCTGCGTTGCCACAAGCGTAAATAAGCGCAAGCACGCAGAAATTTACCACCTGGCTTGCTGCATAGGGAAAACTGAGCTAACTTAGTTAGGCTCAGTCGAGCTTAATAGGCTCATGCACAGCCGCAGCCTTTCCTGCCTGAAGGCAAAATGGATGCAATTTAATGGATTTTTTCTCTTTTGATACGGCCTGGCAGGAGAGTACGCTTTATGTGGCACTGTCGGCGCTCACTTACTTTTCTCTGCTGTTACTGACTTCTCTGCGCGTTATTCTGAAACGCAAACCTACCGGTGTTTCGCTTGCCTGGCTATTTTTAATCAATGCATTACCCCTGTTGGGCATGCTCGCTTATTTTGTGTTCGGTGAGCTGCATCTCGGTCAAAAACGTCAGCAGCGTCGTGAGAAGATCGCTGTCATATTTGAGAAGTGGCTGAGCAGTGAACCGGCTGAAAACCGTCAGGTTAAAGCCAATATTTCCCCCGGTGCGCGTTCCATGCAGGCCTTTGTCGAAGCCTATACCAGTATGCCGATGCTAAAGGGCAATAAACTCTCTCTGCTTACCTCGACCGAGGAAGCGCTTAAGGAGCTGACTGAAAAAATTGACCAGGCGCAAAAGCATTGTTATTTATTGTTTTATATCTGCAATAGCGGCGGTCTGGTGGATAATCTATTGGCTGCGCTGTGCAAAGCGGCAGCCCGCGGAGTGGAATGCAAGTTACTGCTTGATTCCGTTGGCAGTCATGATTTTTTTAAAAGTGCTATGCCGGCCATGATGCGCCAGGCCGGTGTCGAAGTCGTTGAGGTGCTGCCGGTAGGGGCACTGCGGCTTTTATTACAGCGCCAGGATTTAAGAATGCATCGCAAGCTGGTCTGTATTGATGACCATGTTGCCTATACCGGCAGCATGAACCTGGTTGACCCTGCTTATTTTAAAACAGATTACCAGCTCGGCCCCTGGGTGGATATTATGCTGCGCTGTGAAGGCCCGATTGTGCAGCCGATGCAGGGATTGTTTATTTGGGACTGGTATTTAGAAACTAGCCACAGCATGAACTTTCCGCTGTCAAAGATGGAGTGTTTTCCGGCGGTGGGAACACATAATGCACAGCTTATTCCATCCGGTCCGGAATTTGGCAAGGCCGGCATCCATCAGGTCTTGTTAACTGCCATCTACGAAGCGGAATTCAGTCTGCTGCTCACCACGCCATATTTTGTGCCTGATGACAGTTTATTAGCGGCGTTAGAAGCGGCGGCTTTACGCGGTGTTGATGTGAAGATTATTTTACCTATTAAAGGTGACTCCTTTATGGCCGAGCATGCCTCACGGGCTTTTTTTGAAGAGCTATTAACCTCCGGCGTTAAAATCTATAAGTTTTATGGTGGCTTACTGCATAGTAAGAGTATTGTTATCGATGAAAAAATTGCCTTATTAGGCACAGTTAACCTGGATCAGCGTAGTTTCTGGTTGAACTTTGAAATGACCATGTTAATTGATGATCATGAAGTGGCCGGCGAGTTGTTAACGGCACAGATGCACTATCTGTTAGCTTCAGAGCAACTTTTATTAGCGCAATGGCAGAAACGCAGTTACCCGAATAAACTCCTGGAAAGTATCTTTTATCTATTCAGTCCGCTTTTATAGTGGATGGTGATGGGGAAAGAGTGAGTGGTGATGGGCAAATGGTGGTGGGTAAAGAGTGATGGGTAAAGGGTAAACAGTGAATAGTAAATTCATTACTCATAACTCCTCACTCCTCACTCCTCACTCCTCACTCGTTGCTCGTAACTCATAACTCATAGCTCATAACTCATCACCCATGACTCATAGCTCATAGCTCATCACCCATGACTCATAACTCATAGCTCATCACCCATGACTCATAGCTCATAGCTCATAACTCATGACTCATCACTCATCACTCATAACTGATAACTGATAACTCATAACTCATAACTCATCACTCATCACTCATCACTCATCACTCATAACTCATCACCCATAACCCATCACTGATCAGCAGAAATAAAAAAGCCTGCGGTTAAGCAGGCTTTATGATTCTATTGGCTAAA
>JBFGZH010000019.1:0-18254 GCA_041586895.1 Psychromonas sp.
AGCCAAGGGGCAGGTAACCCAGGTTGATATTCAGGTCGCCACCGCTTATATGGATCAGATGCGCCTGCAGGGAGAGAGCCGAGCTCAGGCGCAGGCCTCATTTTCTTTAGGTAAAGACGCAAATTTCCCGCTTAAGGAAAAGCTGAGCGAATTCGTGCAGATGGTGCGCGGCGATCGTAACGTCTTACAGATGTTTTTAGGGATTCAAGTACAAACCGCTTATGCCGATGGTGTGCTGGACAGCAAAGAAAAAGAGATCCTCTATGATATTGCCGAACAGTTGGGCTTTTCCCGTTTTGAATTAGATCGTCTGCTGCAGATGATTGAAGGGCAGCAACACTTTCATCAGGGGCAAAGGCAACAGCAACAGGCTGCCAGTGAAGAGGATTCCTATAAAGTCCTGGGTATCGACAAAACGGCCAGCGATAAAGAGGTTAAACGGGCATATCGTAAACTGATGAGCCAGCATCACCCGGATAAACTCGCCTCTAAAGGACTACCTGAAGAGATGATGATGATGGCCAAAGAAAAAGCGCAGGATATTCAAAGTGCCTATGAATCGCTGCGTAAAGCGCGCGGTTTTAAATAGCATGTTGCTGCAGCTGCTGCAAGGTTACAGCCTGAAAATGGTGTTTGCTTTAACGCTGCTGCTCGGCCTGCAGCTGCCCAACTTTTTACAGCAATATGAACAGCGTTTAGATGCGCACTATATCGAAGCGAAAATGCAATTACAGCAGTACCAGGCGCTTGCCGACCTGCACTTTGCCGGTGATTTACAGGCCTTGATAATAAAACATAAAAGCAGTGAGGAGGCATTATTCAGCCAGGAAGCGGTGCTGATTGAAAAACTGCAGCGGCGCTTTTATTATTTGCAGGCGAAAAAAAAGGCGCTGCAGGGGCCGCTGATGGCGCGTTTATATTTCCTACTGGGTGAATTCAATCGTCCGCTATGGTTGGAAACGCAAGCCAATTATAACGCCGAACTGCGCCTTAACCGAAATTCAATTCTGGTGGGCTTGCTGTCTGCGCTTGTGGTGACCCTCTGCTTAGAATGCCTGTTTTTTCTTCTGCACTGGCAATGCCGACGCCTGCGCGGTTATTTTATTAACAAACGGCAAAGTGCTGCGAAGAAAATCAATTGAGCGTTTTTTATCGCCAGGACGATTATCGTGGGATTAATTTATGATTTTGAATCTATTTAACTTTAAATATGTGATCTAGTTCTTTATTATGCAGCGATACAAATTTATTTAACCTGAGTGTTATACAGTCAAGCCACTTTGAACAGCGTTTTCTCAGCGATTTGGTTATATAGCACATTTAGACTTTTTAACTTGGAGCTTAATTCATGTCTACATTTGCACTTGCTTTTGGTACTGCAACTAAAAACCGTGATCAAAAAATTATTGAAGCATTTTTTCCTAACCCTCTGTTAAATCCAAGTGATGATCTTGTTGCTGTTATTGCTGCCATTGTGGGTTATAAGCAAGGTAATCAAGTTATTGAAATCACTGCCGCAGTTGCTGAGCAGCTGGCTGCAGCCTTTAATGGTGCAAATGAAACGGCTAATGCTGATTTTGCGACAGCAGCCGCTAAGTCAGAACAACCATTAGTATTAGTTATTTTAGAAACAGATGCAGCGCCGACAACTGTTGCTGAAGGCTTCCTTAAACTGCAACTGATTTCCCATCGTTTAGTGAAACCGCATGGCCTGGTATTAGACGGTATTTTTGGTGTCTTACACAATATTGCCTGGACTAATAAAGGTGCGATCGATCTGCCTGAGCTTGCTGAGCGTCAAATTGAAGCACGTTTAAAAGGTGAAACTATCAGTGTTGATTGTGTTGATAAGTTTCCGAAGATGGTTGATTACGTTGTACCAGCGGGTGTGCGTATTGCCGATACTTCACGCGTACGCTTAGGCGCACATGTGGGTGAAGGTACAACAGTGATGCATGAAGGCTTTATTAACTTCAATGCCGGCACAACAGGTGTCAGCATGGTAGAAGGACGTATCTCTGCTGGCGTTATGGTTGGTGAAGGCAGCGACATCGGTGGTGGTGCTTCTATTATGGGGACACTAAGCGGCGGCGGTAAAGTGGTTGTTTCTATCGGAGAAAACAGTCTGCTAGGCGCTAATGCCGGACTGGGTTTCCCGCTTGGTAACCGCTGTACCATTGAATCTGGTCTTTATGTGACTGCCGGTTCTAAAATCAAGTTACTGGATAATGAAGGCAAAGAAGCTGGATATGCAAAAGCGCGTGACCTGGCTAATAAAGATGACCTGCTTTTCCGTCGCAACTCAATGACTGGACAAATCGAATGCCTAGCGAATAAAAGCGCCGTTGAATTAAACAGCATGCTGCATTCAAACTAAATTGTTGTTTGTCGCTATATAAAAAGGGAGCTTGATTGCTCCCTTTTTGTTTTTTAACTGAATTATTTTGAATACTTGGCTAAAGAGCGTAATGCGGCCTGTAAAGCCGGATCGGCATGCTCAGCTAAGGCTAAAAATGACTGGGCAACATCATTAGGCATTTTACTGGCGCGCTTAATGCTTGTTTGCGGTTTATCTTTAGGTTTTGTCGCTGCTTGTTTGAGCCTCGGGTTGACTTTAAATTTAATATTCAGCAGTCCGGGCACCTCCTGGCGCAATAGCGTCAGCAGTTCATTGCGCATAAATTGCAGGCGCAGCAGCCAAGTGGCATCAGGGCTTTCTATTAACAAGCTCCCATTTTGTAAACTTCCTATCCGGCAATCCGGGATATTATGTTGTTTCAAATAGCTTTGTAGTAGACTATTCAACTTGGTGGTTAGACTGGTGTTGTGCTGTAATCCACTTTTCTTTAATAATAAAGAAACAGGTTTAGGTTTTCGGCTTCTATTCATTTACATCGTCAATAGAGAATTCAGAATAGTAAGTATAACGTTAATCCATTCAAGGAAGAAAAAGATCAGTACTTTTCTTTTAAAAATAGATGCTGCTTATCCCTTTTATTAAAGGGGATAAAATTAATGAGCGCACCTTGAAATTGCAGTCGGCAATCTCCATCTCATAGATTAATCTTATTCTTACTGAGCGATTAATACTATAGAACTTGCTCAGCCAGTCTGTTTTGCGCTACGGCCACTATATTGAGCAGCGAATCAGTTTAAAAAGGCGCTACGCTTTGGCGATAGAAGTAATTGAATTTGTCTGTTGAAGCACTTAAGCAAGGGACAAAATATACAGTCATGGAAGTACTGAGGGTTCAACAGCACGGCAGTGCATCATGAAGTTTTAAAAAACGGCAGGTAAATTAATTCAAATTACGCTATTCAGCATCACGCTGTTTAACACAAAAATAACTCATTTTTATATTACGAGAAAAACACAATGATCACACAGCTAATAACAAAAATAATCGGCAGTCGTAATGACCGTTACTTAAAACAATTACGCAAAGTCGTTAATGAAATCAATAAACTGGAGCCGCAGATACAAGCGCTCTCCGATGCCGAGCTGAAAGCTAAAACAGCAGAATTTAAAGAGCGTATTGCCGCAGGGGAAAGTTTAGATTCTCTTCTTGTGGAAGCTTTTGCGGTAGTACGTAGCGCCTCTGAACGCGTATTTGCTATGCGCCATTTTGATGTGCAGCTGATGGGCGGAATGATTTTAAATGAAAATAAAATTGCAGAAATGCGTACCGGTGAGGGTAAAACATTAACCGCGACACTACCGGCCTACTTAAATGCGTTAACCGGTAAAGGTGTGCATGTTATTACCGTCAATGATTACCTGGCGCGTCGTGATGCCGAATGGAATGCACAGCTGTTTGAGTTTCTCGGTTTGACGGTGGGTATTAACCTCTCCGGCATGCAGCCCGATGAAAAGCGTGCAGCCTATGCCGCCGATATCACTTACGGCACCAATAACGAATTTGGTTTTGATTATCTGCGTGACAATATGGCCTTTGAAGCACAGCAGCGTGTGATGCGTCCTCTTCATTATGCCATTGTCGATGAGGTGGATTCGATTCTAATTGACGAAGCAAGAACACCGCTGATTATTTCCGGTCCGACCGATGGTGATGCCTCGCTGTATAGTAAATTAGACGCCGTTATTCCCATGCTCAGCAGGCAGGAGCAGGAAGATACCGAAGAGTATACAGGTGATGGTGACTATACCGTCGATGAAAAAAGTAAACAGGCGTTACTGACGGAGCGCGGTCAGGAAAAAGTTGAGCGTATTCTGCATGAGCGCGGTTTGCTTGATGAAAACCAGTCTTTATATTCAGCGGCAAGCATCAGTTTGCTGCATTATGTCAACGCGGCACTGCGAGCGCATACGCTCTTTGAAAAAGACGTCGATTATATCGTCAATGACCAGGGTGAAGTGGTGATTGTCGATGAGCATACCGGCCGTACTATGCCGGGACGTCGTTGGTCGGAAGGGTTACACCAGGCGGTGGAAGCTAAAGAGGGTGTGCAGATTCAAAATGAGAATCAGACTTTAGCGTCCATTACTTTCCAGAATTTCTTCCGCTTATATGAAAAACTGGCAGGGATGACAGGGACCGCCGATACCGAAGCTTTTGAGTTTCAATCCATCTATGGCCTGGAAACTATCGTTGTGCCAACCAATAAACCTATGATCCGTAAGGATTGCGGTGATTTAGTTTATCTGACCGAAGAAGAAAAATATCAGGCCATTATTGCCGATATCAAAACCCGCGTCGAACGCCGTCAACCTGTGTTAGTCGGTACCGTTTCTATTGAAAACTCGGAACTGTTATCTAAGCTGCTCAATAAAGCCAAGATCAAACACAATGTCCTTAATGCCAAGTTCCATGAAAAAGAAGCTGATATTGTCGCGGAAGCCGGTTCTCTCGGGGCTGTTACTATTGCGACCAATATGGCCGGCCGTGGTACCGATATCGTATTAGGCGGTAACTTACAGTCACGTCTTGAAAAGCTGGGCGAATTAACACCTGAGCAGGTTGCAGCGGAAACGGCAGCCTGGCAGGAGGAGCATCAGCAAGTGCTGGAAGCGGGCGGCTTATATATTATCGGTACTGAGCGCCATGAATCGCGCCGTATTGATAATCAGTTGCGCGGACGCTCCGGCCGTCAGGGGGATGCAGGGGAAAGCCGTTTTTACTTGTCGATGCAGGATCCGCTGATGCGTATTTTTGCTTCAGATAAAGTATCTAATATGATGAAAAAGCTGGGCATGGAAAATGGCGAAGCGATTGAACATCCCTGGGTGACCCGTGCCATTGAAAATGCCCAACGTAAAGTGGAAGGGCGTAACTTCGATATGCGTAAATCACTGCTGGATTTTGATGACGTTGCTAATGAGCAGCGTAAAGTTATTTATCAGCAGCGCAATGGCGTGATAGACAGTGAATCTATTAGCGATACCATTGAGCAGATTTGGGATGATGTGTTTAACAGCTGTATTGATGAATATGTACCGCAACAATCATTAACTGAGCAATGGGATTTAGAAGGCCTGGAGCGCCGTTTAAAAGCGGACTTCCTAATTGAACTGCCCGTGCAGCAGTGGCTGGTGGATGAGCCTAACCTGCAGGAAGAGAGCATTCGCGAAAATATTATTAACCATGCCAAGGAAGCTTATCAGGCCAAGAAAGAGCAGGTCGGGGAAGAGGTTATCAGCAGTTTTGAAAAATCTGTGATGCTGCAGACCATTGATACGCTATGGAAAGATCATCTGGCTTCCATGGATCATCTGCGTCAGGGGATTCACCTGCGTGGTTACGCGCAAAAAGATCCTAAGCAGGAATACAAGCGTGAATCTTTTGAGATGTTCCTGGAGATGCTGGAAAAATTAAAACACGATGTGGTGATGATCCTTTCTAAAGTGCAGGTGCAAAGCAAAGCAGAGGTTGATGAAATTGCCGAGCAGCGCCGCCAGGCTGAGGAAAGAGCGAAAATTGAGATGCAGCATGCGCAAGCTGCCAGCGCCACGGCAAGCGAAAGTACAGAGGAAAAAACGGCACAGAGTTTTGTCCGTCAAGAGCGTAAGGTCGGGCGTAATGAACCTTGCCCCTGTGGATCCGGCAAAAAATACAAGCAATGCCATGGTAAGTTAAGCTAATGGCTATTGACTTGCTAAACTAATAAAAAGGGTTGCTACATTAGCAACCCTTTTTCATGCTTTGCTGTTAACCGCTCAGCTTTAATCTTTTAGTCTGTAAGCTGGTTATCCATAGGCATAAAAAAAGCGCAGATATCATTAAAATATCTGCGCTTACTAATGTCTTAACTCTTGCTTAACTAGATATTGTTTTTACGAATAACAGTTAACATCTCTTTTAACAGTTTCGGGTTAGCCGCGACCACATTACCTGATTTCATATAATCGTTGCCGCCGTTAAAGTCGGTCATCATGGCGCCAGACTCTTTAAGCAGTAATTCACCCGCTGCGATATCCCATGGTTTTAGACCAAATTCCCAGAAACCGTCCATACGACCTGCTGCTACATAAGCAAGATCCAGTGCAGCAGAGCCGCTACGGCGCATATCAGCAACATCAATAAAGAAGTCTTTAAAGATATTCATATAGGTTTCTGTCAGGTGTTTCTGTTTAAATGGAAAACCTGTTGCCAGTATGCTGCCTGTCAGCTTAGGAGCATTATTGGTACGGGTGCGGTAGCCGTTAATTTGTGAGCTTTGTCCCTTAACCGCGGAGAATAATTCGTTACGAATGGGATCAAAAACAACACCGACTTCAGTGCGGCCTTTAATTTTTAAAGCAATTGAGACGGCAAAGTGTGGAATACCATGAATAAAGTTAGTGGTGCCGTCAAGCGGATCAATAATCCACTGGTGATCATTATCTTTACCCTGCTCAATGCCTGATTCTTCAGCAATGATGGAGTGCTCTGGGTATGATTTACGCAAAGTACCAATGATTGCAAGTTCAGCTTCTTTATCAACGCTGCTGACATAGTCATTTAACGATTTTTCTTCAACTTCAACTGATTCCAGATTTTCGAAGCCTTTAACAATTACTTTACCTGCATTACGGGCAGCACGGATCGCAATATTTAACATTGGATGCATTAGATCACCATTAGATTTTAAAAGAACATGGGTAGCAAAGGAGATTTGCTATGAAGGAAAATCCTTCGGCGCAAAATTATACAGGGATCAGCTTAATCTGCAAATGTTTATGCTGCTCAGCGTTGTTTTTTTGTCATTCAATTGATGCTAAACTTGGTTCTTTTTAATTTCAGTTCAACAAGGAATACAAATGCTAGACAATGTGCGCATCATACTTATTGGTACCTCTCATCCGGGCAATATCGGCAGTGCAGCAAGAGCAATGAAAACAATGGGATTATCCAATCTAGTGCTTGTTGATCCGGAATGCACTGTGGATGGTAAATCCAAGGCGCTTTCTGCCGGTGCCGGTGATGTATTGGAAAATCGCCAGGTTTTTGCAACATTAGATGAAGCGGTCGCCGACTGCGGTTTAGTGATTGGTGCCAGTGCACGTCCGCGTACTTTAGACTGGCCTATGCTTGATCCTCGGGAAATGGGCGAAAAAGTGTGCATTGAAGGTCAGAAATACCCCGTGGCATTAGTGTTCGGGCGTGAAAACAGTGGTCTGACGAATGATGAATTGCAGAAGTGCCATTTTCATGTGTTTATTCCTGCCAATCCAGACTATAGTTCCCTGAATCTAGCGATGGCCGTACAAACTTTAAGCTATGAAGTGCGCATGGCATTTTTAGCGGCAACAGCCTACCCCGAGCAGCAAGCAGAGTACCCGTTAAGCGAAGAGCTTGAGGGTATGTTTAATCATCTTGAACAAACATTAACCGATACCCGTTTTATTGTCCCTGCCCATCCTGGTCTGGTGATGACTAAATTACGCCGTTTTTTCAATCGCGCGCGTCCGGAAGTTAAGGAGTTGCGTATGTGGCGGGGTATTTTCAGTAGTATTCAAAAATCACTTGCTGCAGCCAAGCAAACGCAGAAACAAGAAGCAGATAAATCCGACTAATCCTTAGGGTTTTTTACTTGACTATTTTTGTCAGGTATTATATTTTCACACTATAAAGTAAATGGAAACCTCTATTTTTCCACTATATGGGTGAAGTATTATGAAATTAACTTCAAAAGGCCGCTATGCGGTTACAGCCATGCTAGATGTCGCGCTTAAAGAGCATAATGGACCTGTGCCGTTAGCAGACATCTCGGAGCGCCAGGGAATCTCCCTTTCATATTTAGAGCAACTGTTTTCTAAATTGCGCAAAAAAGAGTTAGTCTGCAGTGTGCGCGGTCCCGGTGGCGGTTACAAACTTGGCAAAGCACGCAGTGACATTTCCGTGGCAATGATTATCGATGCTGTTAATGAATCAGTGCGTATTCGTGCTTGTGTTGATAGTTGTGGTTGTGCTAAGGGCGATACGCAATGCTTAACACATGCTCTATGGGGACAACTGAGTGACCGGATCACCACCTTTTTAGATAAGATCACTCTGGAAGAGTTGATAACATCAGAGCATGTACTGCATATTTCAGAAATTCAAAATAATAAATATAACCAGACTGCCCAACTTAATGTTAAAACATCACACCTTTAACACTGGCAGCGGAGACTAAAATGAAACTACCTATTTATCTTGATTACTCAGCAACCACACCGGTTGATCCGCGTGTTGCCGATAAAATGATGCAATATCTGACTATGGACGGCGAGTTTGGTAACCCTGCATCCCGTTCGCACCGTTTTGGCTGGCAGGCTGAAGAGGCGGTGGATATTGCCCGTGAACAAATTGCCGATCTGATTAATGGCGATCCGCGTGAAATTGTCTTTACCTCAGGGGCAACTGAATCGGATAACCTGGCTATCAAAGGTGCTGCTCATTTTTACGGTAAGAAAGGTAAGCATATTATTACCGCTAAAACGGAACATAAAGCCGTGCTGGATACATGCCGACAGTTAGAGCGGGAAGGTTATGAAGTGACCTATCTTGATCCGCACAGCGATGGCATAGTGACACCTGAGCAGTTAAAAGCCGCGTTACGCGAAGATACTATTGTTGTCAGCCTGATGCATGTGAACAATGAAATTGGCGTTATTCAGGATATTGAAGCCTTTGGTGAATTATGCCGTGCCAATAAAACCATTCTTCATGTCGATGCCGCGCAAAGTGCCGGGAAGATTCCAATTGATGTGCAGACCATGAAAGTTGATCTGCTTTCTTTCTCCGGACACAAGATGTATGCCCCTAAGGGTATTGGCGCCCTATACGTGCGACGTAAACCGCGTATCCGTCTAGAAGCACAGATGCACGGCGGCGGTCATGAGCGCGGTATGCGCAGCGGTACTCTGGCCACGCATCAAATTGCGGCATTCGGAGAAGCCTGCCGTATTGCCAAAGAAGAGATGGCTGCTGAAAATGAGCGGATTCTGACCTTGCGTACACGCCTGTTAAACGGCCTTAGTGATATGGAAGAAGTTTATGTGAATGGCTCGCTGGAGCAGCGTGTTGCAGGTAATATCAATATCAGCTTTAACTATGTTGAAGGTGAGTCCTTGATTATGGCACTAAAGGATTTGGCGGTTTCATCAGGCAGCGCCTGTACCTCTGCAAGTCTTGAGCCTTCTTATGTATTACGTGCCATCGGCCGTAATGATGAGCTGGCACATAGTTCGATCCGTTTTAGTATCGGCCGTTTTACCACAGCCGAAGAGATTGATTACGCAATTAACATTATCCGTAAAAATATTGGCCGTTTACGTGAAATGTCGCCACTTTGGGATATGTACAAAGAAGGTATCGACATTAACAGCATTGATTGGTCTCACCACTAATCACTGTTATCCACTAACAACACCGTATTTTAAATGGCAGATAAAAGATTAAAGGATACAGATTATGGCTTATAGCGAAAAAGTAATTGAGCATTATGAACACCCGCGTAACGTAGGTTCATTCGATAAAGACGATGAAAATGTGGCAACAGGTATGGTCGGTGCGCCAGCCTGTGGCGATGTTATGAAACTGCAGCTTAAGATTGACGAGAAAGGGGTGATTGAAGATGCAAAATTCAAAACCTACGGCTGTGGCAGTGCGATTGCATCAAGCTCATTAGTCACCGAGTGGGTGAAAGGTAAAACACTGGAGCAGGCAAGTGCCATCACCAATACTGAGATATCAGCAGAGTTGGCTTTACCACCAGTGAAGATCCACTGCTCTATTCTTGCTGAAGATGCGATTAAAGCGGCAATTGCTGATTATAAAAGTAAACATCCGGATAAAAACTAGTCATAGCGCAACTGTTTGTTTCTTAATTGAGACAAACAGGCTATCTTAGGCATTGAAAATATAAGTAAAAGAGTAATTGGAGTTTATTTTGGCTATCACAATGACAGAATCTGCAGCAAAACATGTTGCCTCGTTTCTTGCCAATCGCGGTAAAGGGGTCGGTTTGCGTGTGGGAATTAAAACATCCGGCTGTTCGGGTATGGCTTATATGCTTGAATTTGTCGATGCGCTTAATGAAGATGATCGAGTATTTACCGATAAAGGGATCAAGCTGATTGTTGATGAAAAAAGTCTCGTTTATCTTGACGGCACTGAATTAGATTTTGTTAAAGAAGGCCTTAATGAAGGTTTTAAATTTAACAATCCTAATGTTGGTGATGAATGTGGTTGCGGTGAAAGTTTTAACGTTTAAAAACAAGTAACTTATAGCACTCCATCTCATAGGCATAATAATGACACCTGTTATCTTTAAATTTGTTAAGATAAAGGTGTTTTTATTTTATCGCTCACTCTATTAGGAAACTGTTTTGAACTACTTTGAACTCTTCTCTATTCCGGCAACATTCTCCGTCGATCCAAGCCAATTATCTGCAACTTATCGTGAACTTCAAAAGCAGTATCACCCTGACAAATTTGCCATGCAGACAGACAGTGAGCGCCGCACTGCCATGCAGAAAAGCACAGAGATTAATGATGCTTATCAGACATTAAAAAACAGCTGTCTACGAGCGGAATACCTGCTGTCATTAGCAGGCCACGATATCGAACTACAAAAAACACTGCAGGATACTAACTTCCTGATCGAGCAGATGCAGTGGCGTGAAACTATGGCCTCATTTACGCACAACGACGAAGATGAGATAGCATTATTTGCTGAAAATATACAGCAGCGCGCCAGCGCTCTAGAGTCACAGATAGCCTTGCAGCTGGAAGCTGAGGATTTTGAGGCAACGGCGGATAGCATTCGTAAATTAAAATTTATGCTTAAACTACAAAGCGAACTCGAATTGCTCGAAGAAAAATTGTTCGATTAACATTAATTAGGATTATAAACGATGGCATTACTTCAAATTGCAGAGCCTGGTTTATCAGCCGCGCCGCATCAACAAAAATTAGCCGTTGGTATTGACTTAGGAACCACTAACTCTCTGGTTGCCAGTGTGCGCAGCGGTGAAGCTACTACCTTAGTCGATCATCAGCAGCAGGATATGCTGCCGTCAGTAGTGCATTATGGGGAAAAGAATGCACAGGGTGAAGCTGTGATTAGTGTCGGCAGTGAAGCACAACAATATTTATTAACCGATCCGCGTAATACCCTGGTGTCGGTAAAACGTCTACTCGGAAAGTCATTACAGGATCTTGATCAAACCCACTTGCCCTATCAGCTTAGCGCCCATCAAAGCGGGCTGGCACAAATTGAAACGCGTTATGGCGCAATCAATGCGGTGCAGGCATCCAGTGAAATTTTAAAAGCCTTAAGCGCACGGGCTACAGAAAGCCTGCAGGGTGAATTAGATGGCGTGGTGATCACTGTCCCGGCTTATTTTGATGATGCTCAGCGTCAGGGGACAAAGGATGCGGCGCGTTTGGCCGGTCTGCATGTTTTACGCTTATTAAATGAGCCGACCGCGGCTGCCATCGCTTATGGGCTTGATTCCGGTCAGGAAGGGGTGATTGCGGTTTATGATTTAGGCGGCGGTACCTTTGATATCTCCATTCTACGCTTGCATAAAGGCGTGTTTGAAGTGCTGGCAACCGGCGGGGATTCGGCACTGGGCGGCGATGATTTTGATTTGACCATTGTCAACTGGATCAAAGAGCAGGCCAATATTAGCGGGACAATCAGCCCGCAGCTGCAGCAGGAGCTATTGCAGGCTGCACAGAATGCCAAGCAAAGCTTGACTGAGCATGAACAGGTGAGTATCGAACTGCAGCATCTGAACTGGTCCGGGCTGCTTGATAAAGCAACCTTTGAAAAGCTGATTGCAACATTAGTCAATAAAACGCTGCGTGCCTGTAAACGTGCGCTAAGAGATGCACAGGTCACGCTTGATGAGATTGTGGAAGTGGTGATGGTGGGCGGCTCAACCCGTGTGCCCTTAGTGCGTGAAAAAGTCAGTGAGTACTTTAAAAAAGAGCTGCTGAGCAGTATTGATCCGGATAAAGTGGTCGCCATCGGGGCGGCGATTCAGGCTGATATTCTTGTCGGTAATAAACCGGATTCGGAAATGCTGCTGCTTGATGTCTTACCGCTGTCTTTAGGGTTGGAAACAATGGGCGAGCTGGTTGAGAAGGTGATTCCACGCAACACCACTATTCCCGTTGCACGCGCGCAGGAGTTTACTACCTTTAAAGATGGCCAGACAGCCATGCTGATCCATGTTGTACAAGGAGAGCGGGAAATGGTTGCGGATTGTCGTTCCTTAGCCCGTTTTGTGCTAAGCGATATTCCCCCAATGGCTGCCGGTGCGGCGCATATTCGTGTGACCTTCCAGGTTGTTGCGGATGGCCTGTTAAGTGTCACCGCCATGGAAAAGTCATCCGGCGTAGAAGCGCATATCGAAGTTAAACCTTCCTATGGATTAAGCGATAGCCAGGTGATGGAGATGCTTTCTGATTCGACCAAGTTTGCCGAACAGGATATTCAGGCGCGTATGCTGATTGAACAGCGAGTTGAAGCAAAACGTGTGATTGAAAATATTGAAGCAGCGTTACATAAAGATGGTCGTGAACTGCTTTCAGCACAGGAATATGAAAATATTACCAATAATATTCAAGCACTTGCCGAGATTGCCGAAGGTGATGACATTACAGCCATTAAAGATGCGCTGGCGGCTATGGACAAACTCACCTCTGATTACGCATCATTACGTATGGATGCATCGATCAAGAAGGCGTTAACCGGCCATTCGGTTGAAGAAATTTAATGATAGCCAATGCGCTGATGAACACCCTGTGTAATCAGCGCATTGCGATAACAGTTGATAAAGTGAAAGGTACGGTTAAGATGCCAAAAATAATATTTTTACCCAATGAAGAGTTATGCCCGGAAGGTTTAGTGGTTGATGCCGCTGAAGGGGAAACCATTTTAGATGTCGCACTGAAAAATGATATTGATATTGAACATGCCTGTGAAAAATCATGCGCCTGTACAACCTGTCATGTGGTGGTACGTGAAGGCTTTGATTCACTTGAGGAAAGTGATGAGCTCGAAGATGATATGTTAGATAAAGCCTGGGGACTTGAGCCGGAGTCACGTTTAAGCTGTCAGGCTTGCGTTGCCGATGAAGATCTGGTGGTGGATATCCCTAAATACACGGTGAATATCGTTTCTGAAAACCACTAGTGCCGGCGTAATAGCTATTCCATAATGCGTTAAATCAGGAGGAGAGTATGACTTTAAAATGGGTAGATTCACTGGAGTTAGCTTTAGCTTTGCTGGATAAATATCCGCAGCAGGATCCGCAGAAAGTACGCTTTACCGATCTGCGCGAATGGATTCTGGCACTTGATGACTTTGATGATGATCCCGGGCATTGCAGCGAACGGATTTTAGAAGCCGTGCAGCAATGCTGGATTGACGAGATTTGATTGGTCTTATTATTATTTTAAACGCAAGCTTCGGCTTGCGTTTTTGTCGTTATAAATTATGAAAAAGGTAAGAGTATGAGTGATTGTTTTGTAGTTTCCTTAAGTTTTAAAGCTGCATCTGCCGTGTGGGGAAAAAATGCATTGTTAAGTTTTGCGCATGAGCAGGCGGTTATCCATTTAGATGAAAAAAAATCACTCTTCCAGCAGGTGCAGAGTGCGGCACGTAAACTCGATACTATGGCCATTGAACGTATTAAGCTGCAGGGCGAAGGCTGGAGTGATGAGCTATGCTGGGCTTTTTCTCAGGGGTTTTATAATGCGAAAAATGGCGCCCAGATAGAGTTTGCTGAGCTTGACGAGAGCCAACAACAGCGCCTTGCTGCACGCAAACACATTTTCGAGTGGGTACGTCAGACGATCAATCTCGGCCCGCAGGCATTATCCCCCGAGCAGCTTTGTGCAAAGGCGCTATCTTTGATAAAAGAGGTGTTACCGCAAGGTTTATCCGTTAGCCATCAGATTATATCCGGCGAGGCATTAGTTAAAGCCGGGCTGCAGGGTATTTATCAGGTGGGTAAAGGCAGTGCTCGGCCGCCCTGTATGCTGGAGCTTGACTTTAACCCGAGCGGTGACCCCGATGCTGGCGTCGATTATGCCCTGGTCGGTAAAGGTATCACCTTTGACTCAGGCGGTTACAGCTTAAAACCAAGCGACTCGATGGCGGCCATGAAGAGTGATATGGGCGGCGCGGCGACACTGACGGGAGCCTTAGCACTGGCGGTTATCAATGGCTTAAATAAGCGCGTTAAACTGTATTTATGTTGTGCAGAAAATCTAATCAGCGGTAATGCATTGAAATTAGGCGATGTGATCACCTATAAAAATGGCGTGACAGTGGAAGTATTAAACACCGATGCTGAAGGGCGTTTAGTGCTGGCGGATGGTTTAATTATGGCGCAGGAAAGTAATCCTAAGTGTATTATTGATGCCGCGACCTTAACCGGCGCGGCGAAATTCGCCGTCGGGCGCGACTACAATGCCTTGTTGACCATGGATGATCAATTAGCAGCCCTTGCCGAGCGTTGTGCTGAACAGGAAAACGAGCGCTTGTGGCGTTTGCCTCTAGCTGATTTTCATCTTGAACAGATCGGCTCACCTTTTGCCGATATAGCCAATATTCACAGTGGTGAAGGCATGGCGGGCGCATCCACTGCCGCTGCATTTTTAGCTAAATTTATCAAACAGCCGCAAGCTAACTGGCTGCATTTTGACCTCTCCGGCAGCTATCAGTTAAGCGCGAACGGATTATGGGCGACGGGCGGTAAAGGGCATGGTGTGGCGACTATCAGTCAGCTGTTATTGGCTTAAAGGCATAATAGCATTCTGCTATTTACGCGTAATGGCAGAGTTTCCACTAGCTTCAGGTAAATAAAAGGCAGCGCTCGGCGCTGCCTTTTGCATTTATCGTCATGCAGCACATCTTCTGCATGTTCACCTCGTATTCGTAACGACATACAGAAAAAGGTATTTGGAGAGCTGCATTTAACAGCCCTGTCATATTGCCTACCCACCTCCGCGCTTCGCGTCTGTGGAGGGAGCCCCTATGAATATAGGCAGGCGCTGATTAATAAACAACAGCAGCTAAACTTTTAAGCGGTAACGGTAGCCGCAGCATCGGTGCACAGCTTTTATCATTGCGCTTACCGGGGGCAATGATTCTTTGCTAATGGTCGATTATGTCAATAGCATTTGGGGTGATGTTTGCGACACTGGTGACGCTGTTACTGATTCCGTGTTTGTATCTCGCTATTGCAGATATTAAAGCACTGTTTACAGCGCAAGGGCGCAGCTAAGCGCAGGTGAAATGCCGGCAGCCTGAAAATTTAGTTTTAAGAGACTGTCAGCAATCTCTTAACCGTGTAAAATACTGTTATTTCCTAATCATAAGCAGAACAATAATGAATTTAACACTTATCAAAGATGAACTATTAGATGCAGAAAAGGTACTGCAGGCCTTTATAGCAGACGAGCAGAATTTAAAAAATATCGAGCAGGCTGCCACTCTACTGGCGGATTCATTTAAGCAGGAAGGCAAGGTACTGGCCTGTGGTAATGGCGGCTCTCATTGTGATGCCATGCATTTTGCTGAAGAGCTAACCGGCCGTTACCGCGAACATCGCCCGGCCTATCCTGCCATTGCCATTTCCGATCCCAGCCATCTCTCTTGTGTGAGTAATGATTATGGCTTTGATGCGGTTTTTGCGCGTTATTTAGAAGGGGTGGGCCGTCGAGGCGATGTGCTGTTTTGCCTTTCTACCAGCGGTAATTCAGAGAATATTTTACAGGCGATACAAGTCGCCAAGCAAAAAGGAATTTCCATTATTGCCCTAACAGGTAAAGATGGCGGCAAAATGGCAGGGCTGGCCGATGTAGAAATCCGTGTTCCGCATTTTGGTTTTGCGGATCGTATTCAGGAAGTGCATATTAAGATCATTCATATTTTGATCTATTTAATTGAAAAGAAAATGGCGTAGTTTAAGGACAGATTTTAAAATGTGTGAATTACTTGGAATGAGTGCCAATGTACCTACGGATATCTGCTTTAGTTTCAGTGGCCTGGTTAAACGAGGTGGTGTGACCGGACCGCATAAAGATGGCTGGGGAATCACCTTTTATGAAGGCAAAGGGTGCCGTAGTTTTAAAGATCCGCAACCCAGTTGTGACTCTAAAGTGGCTGATCTGGTTAAAAAGTACCCGATTAAAAGCAAAGCTGTGATCAGTCATATTCGTCAAGCTAATCGAGGTGGCGTGAGTTTGGAAAATACTCACCCCTTTACGCGTGAGTTATGGGGGAAAAACTGGACCTATGCGCATAACGGGCAATTAACAGGTTATGAAGTGCTGCCGATGGGCAGAGCTTTTCCTGTCGGACAAACCGACAGTGAACGTGCATTTTGCTGGATAATCGATCAGCTCTATCAAAGCTATGACAGCGAGCCTCAGGATATGTTAGCGGTATTTAAAAAAGTGGCGGGCTATGCGGATAGTCTACGTGCCATGGGCGTATTTAATATGCTGTTAAGTGATGGCGAGTATGTGATGTGTTACTGCACTAATAACCTGCATTGGCTGACAAGGCGGGCTCCATTTGGCAAAGCACAATTAATAGATGAAGATATGACCGTTGATTTTCAGAAAGAAACCACAGATAAAGATATCGTGACTGTGATTGCCACTCGTCCGCTGACTAGCGATGAGCAGTGGAATAAAATGGGCGAGGGGGAGTATTGCGTCTTTCATTTTGGTGAGCGGGTACTCTGATTTAAAGAGCTATTTGCTTGCCGCTGGTCTTGCTTCACTGTTTAATCTTATGATTTTCAATAAAATGCCTTTAGCTGGATCGCTAAGGGCATTTTTTTTATTTTTTATTATGACCGCTAGCGCCTTGCAAGCGCTACTGCTGTGCTATTATTGCCCACCTTGCTGCTTAATATTAACGGAATTTTGTTTTCCACTTTAAGCTGATGAATGGCTTTGACATCCTCCCTATCTGAAGGACGGAATTTTACGGCAAAACTTATAAACTTGATTGAAAGCGTATAAAGGCGAAGTCTTGCTAAGCTTAACTGCGCCAATTATGACTGTGATTAAAAAGAGGTAAATGTGAGTGATTTAATAAACAAGTACAAGGGTAAATTATGGGTGAAGATAGTGCTGCTATTGACGGTGTTAGGTTTGGCCGTGACTCTCTATCTTGATTCGCTTATTCGCTCAACCTTTGCTGATAAAAAATGGTCTGTGCCGTCAACGGTTTATGCGCGGCCGCTGGAGATATATGAAGGGGCTGAACTGACCCTGGCCGATCTGAAAACAGAGCTTGGCTTGCTGGGCTATAGTTTTGTTGCGCAAATCACTAAACCCGGGGAGGCTTCACTGTCGGCTAATCGGGTTAATATCTTTACCCCGGGTTTTCAGTTTAGCGATGAGCTGGAGCCTGCGCGGCGCGTCGAGCTGAGTTTAAGTGACGGCATGGTTTCCCGCCTGGTGACCGATGATGGCGCTTCTTTACTGCGTTTGGAGCCGGTGATGATTGGCGGTATCTATCCTGCCCATAATGAGGACCGCCTGTTAGTGCAGTTGGCAGAAGTGCCGCAGCCGCTGCAGGATATGCTGGTGGCGGTTGAAGATGACAACTTTTATAACCACTTTGGTATCTCATTGCGCGGTATCGGTCGTGCCCTGATTGCCAATATTAAAGAAGGCGGCATCACTCAGGGCGCTTCGACGCTGACACAACAGCTGGTCAAAAACTATTACCTCAGCTCTGAGCGAACTTTATGGCGAAAGGCGCAGGAAGCGTTGATGGCGATACTGCTG